>NZ_CALIAV010000018.1 GCF_938045625.1 uncultured Campylobacter sp. | reverse complement strand
TTTCTTCCAAAGTTCTTTCAAGTTCATATGAATAATCAAAATGATTTTCAATTGATCCCTTATTTCTTCCAGTAATAATTAGAATTTCTTCAATTCCAGCCTCCAAAAGTTCCTCCACAAGATACTGTAATGCTGGTTTATCGACAATTACAAGCATTTCCTTAGGCTGTGCTTTTGTCGCAGGCAAAACTCTTGTTCCAAGTCCTGCTGCTGGTATAACGGCTTTTCTTATTTTTTTTATGCTCATAATTTACCTCCTGTTTTATTCATATATCAAATTTTAAATCTATCTTAAAATTTAAAAACTAAAATACAAAGTAAACAATATCCAACATAGGCCAAAACTTTAAATTTAAATAATAAAAGCTGTGCTAAAATCATTTCTTTAAAAATTTGAAAGCTATGGGCTCGTCAAATTTGCGTTAATCGTGATAAAAAGGAATAAATTTGAAAGAAATTTTAATTACAAACGACGACGGATTCGAGGCTAGCGGCCTGCACGCTTTAGCTAGCGCACTGAGGGAGCTACCCGATACGCGCGTTACGATCGTAGCGCCGAGTACCGAAAAATCAGCCTGCGCGCACTCTCTTACGCTCACTAGACCTCTTCGCTTTATCAAGCTTGACGACGATTTTTACAAACTTGACGACGCTACACCCGCAGACTGCGTCTATCTCGCGCTTCATGCGCTTTACAAAAAACTACCCGACCTCGTAATCAGCGGTATAAACCACGGCGCAAACGTGGGCGAGGACATCACCTATTCGGGTACGTGCGGAGCGGCTATGGAGGGCGTTTTGCAGGGCGTGCCAAGTATCGCGTTTTCGCAGTTTTACAAAAACGACAGCATCGAAAAACTAGGTTTTTCGCTCGCGCAGCAAGCCGTCAAATTTATCGTTCCGCGCGTACTAGAGGGCGAAATATCCCTACCGCCGCGCCAATTTTTAAACGTAAATATCCCAGCCGTCTCCGCCCGCGAATTTAGAGGCTACCGCATAGTTCCCGCAGGCAGACGCAGCTACGCCACGCACGCGATGCTACACCGCAACCCGCGCGGCGTCGAGTACTACTGGCTCGGACAGCCGTCAAATTTAGACTACGAGCAAAACGGCGAGTCCGATATCAGCGTGCTTAGCGAGAGTTTCGCCTCGCTCACTCCGATCATGCTCGATATGACCGCACACGCGAGCTTGCAGGGCCTAAAAACCGCGCTAAAGGATCAAATTTGAGCGAGGTGATTTTGGATCAGAACGACCGATTTACGAGGTCTCGCTGGCTGTTTGGCGATGATTTTAAAAAGCTTCAAAACGCAAACGTCCTAATCTGCGGCGTGGGCGGCGTGGGCGGAGTCTGTGCGGATGCGCTAGCTCGCGCGGGTGTGGGTAAAATCACCGTCATCGACAAAGATATTTTTGATATAACCAATCAAAACCGTCAAATTTACAGCGAGGCGGTCGGCGCCGTCAAGGTCGGCGAATTTGCCAAAAGATACGAGTGCGTAACGGCGCTGCAAGAACTTATGACACCGGAATTTATTGCAAATTTTGATTTCTCGCCCTTTGATCTCGTGATCGACGCTATCGACGACGTACCCGCCAAGATCGCGCTCGCGCTAAAAACGCACGAAAAGCTCATCAGCTCGATGGGCGGAGCAAAGCGCATCGATCCTACGCAGATCAAGGTCGCCTCCGTCTGGCAAACCTGCAACGATCCGTTTGCTAAAAAAATACGCACCGAGCTTAAAAAAGCGGGCTTTAAAGGCAAATTTGACGTCGTGTTTTCTACCGAGCTGCCAAGGTGCGTGAAACTGGGCAGCTTCATGGGCGTAACGGCGTGTTTTGGGCTAAATTTAGCGGCTTTAGCGGTGAGAAAAATCATCAGCGATAAATAATTTTAATTAGTCTGGGCGAGTTTAACCGCTCGCTTAAAACAAATTTATGCTATTATACCGCACTTAAATTAAGGAAAAAAATGAAAACATGCGTCATCCTTGCCGGCGGCAAAAGCTCGCGAATGGGCCGCGACAAAACGCTGCTACCTTTTGGCGGATTTGCGACGCTCACGCACTACGGAGCGCATAAATTCGGGCGGATTTTCGAGCGCGTATTTGTTAGCTCTAAATTTGACAAATTCGACCCGCCCCTGCCACTCATCAAAGACGCCGACGCAGAGGAGATCTCTCGGTCAAATTTGAACGTAGCAAGTGATAAAAACACCCCGACAAACTCAGCTCAAATTTCTGCGCAAGATACGTCAAATTTGAGCCCGTACGCCTTTTCTCCGATGCTAGCTCTTTACAGTATCCTTAGAAATTTCCCAAACGAAAGCGTCTTTATCGTTCCCGCCGATATGCCGTTTGTTAGCGAAAATTGCGTGCGCGAGCTATATAAATTTGTGGGCAAATACGACATGGTCATCGCCGCAGACGAGTCGCATACGCACTCGCTTTGCGGGTTTTTTAGCGGGGATTTAGCGGACGCGGCGGGCGAGCTTTTTGCCGCGGGCGAGCACAAGATCGGGCTTTTGCGCGACCGTTGCCGTTGCAAGATCGTAAAATTCGCGCGCGAAGACGAGTTTTTTAACATCAACTACCAAGCAGATTACGAACAAGCTTTAAAAGAAGGAAAAATATGAAAAAAATTATCGTTTTACTGGCGATTTTGTTAAATTTCGCAGCAGCCGGCGAGTCTGCAACGGCGAAGCAAAATTTAATCGGCCAGTCCGAAAATGCGGCTGAAAATTTAACCGAGCCGACTACCAAAGACGAAGCCAAGCGCCTCTACGAAGCTGCCGCAAAGCTCGAGTACGAAGGCGACAAAACAAGAGCCCTTCAGCTTTATAAACTAGCGGCTAAAAAGGCGATATTTACGGACGAGGACGGCGAAACTGCCGCCATGGAGCGCTCCGTGATCGCGCCGTCAGATAGCGTAGCGGACGCGCCGGTGGAGGAGCAAAAGATTACCTCTAAAGAGCGCCCGAAAGCGAAATTTGAAAGCGGCGAGGCATACGACGTGGATGAAATTTTAGGCTTAAAAATGCACCACCTAAACTACCTCCTGCCGGCAACCTACGCATTTAACGACGTTGAAGGCAGGCGCAGATTTGAGACCGCTTTTCAAATCAGCCTGCAAAAGCCGCTGTTTTACGACGTATTTGATATGAACGAAACGATCTCGGCGGGCTACTCGCAAAGCTCGTGGTGGCAGACGGCCAAGAGCTCTACACCGTTTCGCGAGACCAACTATCGCCCCGAGATTTTCATAACCGTTCCGATGAGATTTGAGGCGCTGCCGAGTCTTGATTACCTACGCGCGGGACTTTTGCACGAGAGTAACGGCCAGGGCGGCGAGAAATCGCGCTCGTGGAACCGCGTCTATCTCGAGGCCAAACTTTACGCCGGTAGTCTAGTCGTGATCCCGCGAGCGTGGGCGCGCATACCGGAAAGCAAAGGCAGCGACGATAATCCCGACATCGAAAAATACATCGGCAATATGGATATAAATTTCGCTCTGCCTTACCGCGGCCACATCTTTACGGCGATGGTGCGAAACAACCTGCATTTTGATAAAACCAACCGCGGCGCGGGCGAGCTTGGGTGGCTCTTTCCGTTTGGCAAGAGCGGCGTTTACGGCTACGTGAAGTACTTCACTGGATACGGCGAGAGCCTCATCGACTATAACCGCCACACCGATAAGGTCGGCATCGGCTTTGCGATTTTAAAGTAAAAGGCTAGCGCGCTCAAGCGGCGCAGGCAAGGTAAAAATCACGGCAAGCGACCAAAAGCGATAAGTCAAATTTGGCCGAGTTGATGAGCCAGGCAAATTTGACGAGCAGGCGCTTGTTTGCAAAATATACGCATAATAAAGCAAGAAGCAAATTTGCGAATTTTAGCCGCGGCGCGATCCTTTAAATTTGCGCCAAAATCGCAGTCAAAAATCGCCGCCGCAATGCAAGCTCGAAATTCGTCAAATTTAGGGAGATAGATGAAAAATTTATTAAGGCTTTTTATCGTTTTAACCTGCGCGACCTCGCTACAAGCAGGCAGCAAATACGCGCCCGAGCAACAAAACAACGAGCTAATCGCAACTTATGAGATATTTTTTAAGTACAACCTGCGCAACGGCGAAAAGGACGCAAGCGGCAAAATACACAACAGACTCTACATCACCTGGCTAGATGCGAGCGGCGCGCAGTTAAATCGCTACGTCATCGACGAAGCGGACGAGAAGTACAAGCGCAAGATCTCGGACGACCCATCCACAAAGCTAAAAATCTCGTTCGCCGTCCGCAAAAACGAGCGCTGGGTGCTACTTGAAGTGTACTCAAAAGAGCACCGAGACGCGCCTGCGTTCACGGCCGAGAGATGCCTGTGTGGCGGACTAGAAAAGGAGCTACTAGAACTTTTTGACGCGGGCGAAGTGCTAAAACTGCACCGAAAAACCAAGCGTTTTGATGCAAATTTAGGCTTTTTCGTCGAAAACAACATAGCCGAATACCGCAGAGACGGCAAGCCATCGTATAAGGAATTTACCAGAGTCCAAACGAGTAAAAAGGAAACGACTTTTGAAAAATACGACGAGGGCGGGCGCCTGCACAGTCGCGCATACCAGATAGGCGGCGAGTCTGCGTATTTTGAGTTTTTCTACCCGAGCGGCAAACTAAAAAGCGTGATAGACCAGCGCCAAACGATCGGCAAGCCGCTTAGCGAAGCGATTAAAATACAAAAAGAATTTAACGAAAAAGGCGAGCTCGTAAAAGAGGTCGTAACCGACGCAAAAGCGGGCGCGGCGACTACGAAATTTTACGGCGAAAACGGCGAAATCATAAAAACCGAAACAAAAAATCTCAGATAAACTAAGAGCGGAGAAAAATATGTTTTTAAAGCTAGACGAGATCGCTCGCGAGCTAGACGAGATATGCCTGCCTCTGGAGCAAGAGGGCATAACGGGCATGAGGCTACTAGCACAAAGCGATGCCGACGCGTCCACGCGGGCGCTAGAAAATGCGCAAGAGGCTCTAGGCGTCAAATTTCCGCTTGCGCTTTCGCGGCTAGTTTGCAAATTTGACTTTGGCGAATTTGAAGTTTGCAACGTATGCTTTGGCGGCGGCGGCGACTACGCTAGCGAGCTAGTGCGCCTAAACAGCACCGACGAATACGGCGGCAAATGGTGGCACGGCGATACGCGTCCTACAAATTTGATAGTTTTTGCCGTGGGCGATCCGTGGATTTTTTTGCTTGATTGCGCGGACGGCGCGATTTATGCGTGGCTGCTCGGAGACAAAGAGCTTTGCAGTAGGCGCGTTGCGAGCGATTTTGAGAGATTTTTTAGAGCGCTTGGAAGCATCGATATCACACGACTAAGCAAAAAGGCCGTACCGAGCACGGAAGAAATAGCTAAATTCGTCCAGGCCGGCGATGATAATGCAATTGAGTTTTGGCGAGAAATGGCTGGAATTTGATAAATTTATGCTGGAAAGCTAGGCCTTTGCGCTAGCTTTTGCGGTAAATTTGCCTGATTTCAAAACTCTAAATTTGGCGACAACTACCGTCAAATTTTAACTCCAAATTTACAAATTTCACTTGCAAACCAGCTCAAATTTATATTATTTTTTGCATTTGGGTGCTAAATTTGAGCTCAAATTTGTCGTAAATTCGGCTCCAAAAATCAACAAAAGGCAAAAAATGATAACCGCAAAGGCTCTTTACGCATCCGCAAGGCTTAGATCGCTACCCCTTAGCGTATCAGGCGTACTGCTTGGCAGCGGTGCGGCATACGGTGTGGGCGTATTTAGAGCGGACATTTTCGCGCTGGCGCTGCTTACGACGCTGCTGTTTCAGGTACTCAGCGACTACGCCAACGACTACGGCGACGCGGTAAAGGGCACCGACGACGAGGGCAGGCTGGGGCCGCGCCGCGCGATCCAAACGGGGCAGATGAGCATGGCAGAGATGAAACGCGTCATCGTCGCTACGGCGCTACTTGCGGCATTTTCGAGCCTCGCGCTAAGCGTTTTGGCGTTTGGCGAGCGTTTTTATCTCGTGATTCTATTTTTGGCGCTAGGCGGCGCGTCGATATACGCTGCGATCCGCTACACCGTGGGCGCCGGCGCATACGGATATAAGGGGCTTGGCGACGTTTTCGTGTTTTTGTTTTTTGGACTTTTGAGCGTGCTAGGTTCGTACTTTTTATACGCGCGTTCGCTCGATGCGGCGCTACTGCTGCCTGCGTGCGCGTGCGGGATGCTAAGCACGGCGGTGCTAAATTTAAATAATATGCGCGATGTGCAAAACGACGCGCTCAAAGGCAAGCGCACGATCCCCGTGCGTATCGGGCTGCGCGCAGCCAAGCTCTACCACTACGCTCTTATCGCCGGCGGAGCAGGATCGATGCTTTGCTACTCGCTTTTGCGCGGAGACTCAGGCGTAAAACTACTCTACATAACTAGCTTTGTGCCGCTTATTTGGCATCTCTTTTTTGTTTCGAAAGTGCGGGAGTGTCGCGACTTCGACGGACAGCTAAAGGTCGTCGCGCTCTGCACGTTTACGATGTCGGCGCTGTTTTTTATCGGGGAAATTTGGGGTTAAATTTAGCCTGATTATTGTTCCGTGCTATTGCTGGCGACAAAAAGTAATTCAAATTTTTCTCAAAATATTGCGAAAAAGTTATATATTTACTTTTTTAAAATACACTTTCAAACCTAAATCACAAGGAGAAAAAATGAAAAAACTCATCAAATTTTCGCTAGCGGTAGCCCTAGCAGCGAGCTTCGCAAACGCCACAGTCTACGAGATCGACCCGGCACACAGCAACATCGGCTTTAAGATCAAACACCTAAGCATCTCAAAAGTCAGCGGAAATTTCGGCAAATTTGACGCCGTGATCGACTACGACAAGGACGCCAAGGAGCTAAAAGCACTAGAGGCTACCATCGAAACCGCCTCGGTAAATACGCAAAACGACAAGCGCGACGAACACCTGCGAAGCGCGGATTTTTTCAACGCGGCTAAATTTGACAAAATCACCTACAAAATGGTCAAATTTGAGAAAGAAAGCGACACCGAAGGCAAGGTCGTAGGCACGCTCACGATGCACGGCGTCACTAAGCCCGTGGTGCTAAAATTCGAGCTTGGCGGCTTTACGGCGGATAAAAACGGCAAGGAAAAAATCGGCTTTAGCCTAGAGGGCGAGACCAAACGCAAGCTCTTTGAGATCGGGCTAGATACCTCCGAGATCACGCTATCGGACAAAGTAGAGCTAGAGATCGAGATCGAAGCGAAGGAAAAATAAGTCTGGTTAAAGCCCGTTTTTTCAGGCTTTGTCTTGTTTTTGAGTTCTAAGTTTTTGCAAATTTGATAACCCGTACGGCACAAAAACCTGAACGGCAAAAACTAGAACTAAAATTTGACGCGTCAAAGCGCGATGTCAAATTTGAAAAACTAGCGAAACAGCCACGCCAAAAGGCGAATTTATAGCAAAAAACATCCGCTCGGACTTGCACATCACACCGAGCGATCAAGCACGACCAAGCCGGCAAACCGATAAATTCGCCGGCCCCGTCGCCGTAATAAAGCGTAAATTTACCCCTTACGCCCTAGCAAATATAGCCTCAAAGCCTGCTCTGCCGTCATTTTGAGATTGCGTGTAGCGGTTTGCTTATCCATCGCCTCCTCTAGACTCACAGGCTCGTTTAATACGCTAAAAAACGCATCGATGCCGTTTTCGTTACAGCCGCCGGCGCACGGCGACACGCTACCGGCTAGCGCGATGACGGGTTTGCCGTATTTTTTGGCGATCTTCGCCACTCCGGTTGGTGTCTTGCCCATCGAGCTTTGAAAGTCCAGTCGTCCCTCGCCGGTGATGACTAGATCGGCGTTTTTCACGTCCTCTTCGAGGCGGATTTCCTCCATGATGATGTCGATGCCGGGCTTTAGTTTGGCGTTTAGGTAGCTCACAAACCCGTACCCTAGCCCGCCTGCCGCGCCCGCGCCCTTGAAGTTCCAAAATTCGCTCGAAAAGTGCTCGCTCGTCGCGCTCGCAAAGCTTATAAGCCCAGCATCCAGATCCTTTACCATCTGCTCGTCCGCACCCTTTTGCGGACCGTAGACGTAGGCCGCGCCGTTTTTGCCAAACAGAGGATTATCCACGTCGCAAGCCACTAGAAATTCGCACTCTTGTAGCTCGGGTACTACGTTTTTGTTTGAAATTTTGGTGATTTTTATGAGGTTTTCGCCTTTGCCCTCGAGCAGCTCGCCGTTTTCGTCAAAAAACTCGTATCCTAGCGCGCTTAGCATGCCAGTACCCGCGTCGTTCGTCGCGCTGCCGCCGATACCGACGATAAATTTACGCGCGCCCTTGCTAATAGCATGCAAAATCATCTGCCCAAAGCCGTAGGTGCTCGTTTTCATCGGGTTTCGGCGCTCTTTTTCCACCAGCATGAGTCCGCTAGAAGACGCCATCTCGAGGATGCCCAGCTCGCCTGCTAGCGCGTATCTGGCGGGGATCTTTTCGCCGAGAGGATTTTGCACGATGACGTCGATAAACTCGCCCTCTAGCGCATCTGCTAGCGCCACCACGCTACCTTCGCCGCCGTCTGCGATAGGTTTAACCACCACTTCCTCGGTCTCGCCGGCCAAGGCTTCTATACCCTCTTTTACGGCGTTGCCGGCTTCAAGCGAGCTCAAAGAGCCCTTAAAAGAGTCGATTGCTATTAGTATTTTCATCTGTTTTCCTTTTTCTGTTAGCGGCTCGTCTTTTGAGCACTTTTTCAGTTGCGCTTCGCTCACTGCTTTGCAAGAAGCGGAGCTGGCTAAAATTTAGCTCGGCGGACTGTTTTTGCTTCGTTTCACTCGCAACTGCAAGCAGAAGTCCAGCCTACGCTAAATTTTACCTGCGCAATCCCAAAAATCATCTCAAAATACTTCGCCTTAAATTCTACGATCTGATTTTATCAAATTTAGTTTTAAATCGCGACGCTTATAAATGCCAAATTTGATCCCTAGCCCGCAATGCTTTGTTCGAAGAGCAAAGCCATGTCGCCACATCTCACGCGCAGTGGGGTTAGAGAGGGCTTCTGCGTCGCTGCGCTAGCAGCTGCAAGCAGACGGGAGAGGGTCTGCCTTTAGCAGTTGCTAGTGCGTAGTACGACGCAAAGGAAGGCGACGCTCTACTTAGCTTCACTACGTTCGCTACCGTCGCCCTATGGGCTTGAGACCGCTTTGCTCGTAACTGCAAGCAGACCGTAATTCAAGCCCCTTCCCCCTTAACAAGAAAGATTAAATTTAATGCGCAATGCTAAATTTAACCAAATCAAATTTGGCATTTTCAAGATGCGGGTCTGGGCGGACAAATTTGAAAATTTACCGCTCTTACCGTAAAGAGTGCAGCCTGGTTGCGCCAAAACCGCACTCAAATTTGTCCTCAAATTTAAAGCAAAATCAGCGACGCAACCCAAACCGTCGCCATACCGACGATACCCATTATAAAAGTAAGCATCGTCTGGGTCTTGTAGCCCTGCTCCGGCGACATCTTGCTAAAGTTCGTAACGACCCAAAAATAGCTATCGTTAGCATGCGAAACCGTCATCGCGCCCGCAGCGATCGCCATCACCGTTAGCACCGCGCCCATCTCGCTCGTGAGTCCTAGCGCGCTCATCATCGAGCCGCTATCGGTGAAAAGCCCCATGATAGAGGCCGTCGTCGTAAGCGCCACGGTCGAGCTACCCTGAGCGGTCTTGATGATAGCCGAGATAACAAACGGGAAAAATATGCCCACAGTGCCGATGAGGTGGGCGTTTGCCTTCATAAACTCGACAAATCCGGCCTTAGCGATGACGTTGCCTAGCACGCCGCCCGCAGCCGTGATAAAGAGGATCGGTCCGACGATCTTTAGCGTTTCGTTGGTCATGAGGTTAAATTCACCAAGCTTGCCCGTTTTAGCCAGCAAGATAACGGCAAATAGTACGCCTACGCCAAGCGCGATGATCGGGTTGCCTAAAAACAAAACAAAATTTGCAAACGAGCCTTTTAGCTTTAGTATCGAGACGACCGAACCCAGCGCCATCAGCAAAATCGGCATAAAAATCGGCGCCAAGCTCAAAAACGCGCAAGGCAGCTTGCCGTGCTCTTTGATGATCTCGTCGTAGCTCTTGCCAACTTCGGCTAGATCCTCTTTTAGGCTCACTTTTGCGCCGATAGTTTTAGCAAAAAGATAGCCCGCGATGAGAACCGGTATCGAAACGACAGCACCCACGGCGATAACTAGCAGCAGGTTGTGCCCTACGCCCACGAGTCCTGCGGCTGCTATCGGGCCCGGAGTCGGCGGTATAAATACGTGCGATGTGTATAGGCCGCACGAGAGCGCAACGGCCATAGCTACGGGGTTGGCGCCGATTTTTTCCTTTATCGCGCGGCGGATCGGATCGAGTACAACAAAGCCGCTATCGCAAAAGACCGGGATACCTACGATCCAGCCCATGATGAGCATGGCTAGCTCGGGGCGCTTGTCGCCTACGCAGCGCACGACCATGTCGGCTAGCTTTAGCGCCGCGCCCGTCTTTTCCAGCGCCATACCGATGAGCGCGCCCAGGATGATGACGATGCCTATGCTTTTAAATATCCCGCTAAATCCCTCTCCGATGATCGCGGGAACCTTGACCAGGTCGATGCCCGCGACGACGGCTAGAGCTAGCGAAACGAGCATGATCGCTATAAAGGGGTGAACCCCGAACTTAGAAATCAGCACGATCATAACGACGACCGCGATGACGAAGCAGATGATGAGAGCAATACCGCTCATAACAGCTCCTTTCGGATAAAATTTTTGCCTAGCGCAATATTACCGAAATTTGTTTTTAAAATATCTAAATTAGATTTGAAATTTTAGTTTCATTTTATAAAATGAGTGAATTTGACGGCCGATTACTTTTGCGGTAAATGTACAGGCAGCTTTGGCGCGGTTAAATTTTGTTTTGAATTTAGGTTCGAATTTGGAGCAAATTTATCACAAAAAATAACTTGCGAGGTTAAATTTGCGATACTATAATTCGTAAAACAAGCGTCAAATTTGACTACTAGCGCTTGCCGAAGCTCAAATTTACTCCGCCTTAAGCCTTACGGCATTATCATTTTATCAATGATTTGCAAAAGATGCAAAGCGGTTAAATTTAAAACAGTTGCGGGTTTTATTGACCCACATATTTTAGGCACGAGGCAAAACGTACCGTCTCTGTTTTGCCGACAACTAAAAAGGATACGCTATGGGTATGATAATCTTACTTTTTTACGTTATTCCATATTTGGCAATTAGCACTGTAGTTATGGTCATCACCGTAAAATACGCTAATAAAATTTGGATCAGAGGCATAGTAGCGGCCGTGCTATTTCTAATCCCCACTTACGATATCATTATCACCAACATACTCGGGGCGTATTACTGCGCTACCGCTCCAAAGGCCTTTATAAAAGAAACGGTAGAGTATCCGCAGAGTATTTATTTTGAGGATAATGTTTTTAACGGATTTAACGAGTAAAATATAGAATATATGATGAATAACTACCTTGACGGCATTCATCTAAAAACTTTGGCTTTAAATTTACCCGACGGAAACGTAGCTGTATATCATTACGAGAAAAATCAAGATGAATACGACAAAATAGTAAAAGAGGTCAAGCAAGAGCTAGGAGATAAGACGTCGCACTATGATGATATCAGAGCTAGAATCATAAAAATAATCGACTCAAATAAAATCATAACTACGAAAGATAAGATGCCTAAGATGAACTATACCGTCCTATATGATAAGGTAAATTTAAATCGGTTCGCTTCTAAATACTTTCACTCCGACACAATGAGAATCATAAACAATAAAACAAATGAAACTATTGCTTTTCAGCAGAGATATTTTATGCTAAAAAGAATGCTAGATATTGACGCGTCAGGTACTTTTACCGGTCGTTTTATATGTAAAGAAAAAATTATTGCAATAGTATCAAGAACTTTTCCTAAAATGTATCTAATTGAAAGATACACTTTGCCTAATTTTGATAGAAGATTTGTAGATCACTTTAAAGGAGAGTAGTATGAGAGCAGAAGAGAAAATATTACGCTCGCCACAAAAGACTCAAGAAGCGCCACAAACAGACTATTAAAATTAACATCCGACTCTCGACTCGAAATTTATTTGGCAAAGCCGAGTCGATAAATTTAATTGACAAATTTAGCAAACAGTCCGTACTTATCCGCCAAAAGATAAAGCCCTAAAAATAGCGCGGCGTATAAAACGGTTTTAAATATTTTTAGCAAGGCGTGCAAATTTGATCCTTTTTGCTTCGTTAAATTTGCAAAATATTAGCCAAAGGGCGGTTAAATTTGAGTGAAATTTGGACGGAAATTTGGAAATGCGTGGAAAATAAATCAAGGCAAATTTGACTAAATTTGAAAGGATAAGGCAAAACTCGGTAAATTTGGGAAAATTTGAAGTATAAAGAAAAAATTTAGCCGAAAAGCTCGGCTAAATTTGAGAAATCTTAGTGTAGGCTCTCGATGTAGCTAAGCGCGGTAAGGGCCGCTACCGCGCCATCTCCTGCGGCCACGATGACTTGTTTTGGCGCGTCTTTTCTGATGTCGCCCGCGGCAAATAACCCCGGCACGCTAGTTTGCATCTTTAGATCGACGCTCACTTGGCCGCCATCCTCGGTCTGGCATACGAATTCGCCGTTTTCTTGGCGGAGGACGTCGTTGTTTACGTTAAGTCCGACGAATACGAAAACGCCCGGCACTTTTAGGTCGCGCTCGCCCTCTTTCGTGTTTATGATTAGACCGGCAAGTCCTGCTTTGTCGCCATAAGCTTGCTTGATCGTAGCGCTCGTGATGAACTCGATTTTGGCGTTAGCGCGGGCCTTTTCTAGCGTGACGGGAGCGGCGCGAAACTCATCTCTGCGGTGGATGATGTAGACGCGCGAGCAGATGTTGGCTAGATATAGGGCCTCCTCGATCGCCGTGTCGCCGCCGCCTAAAACCGCGACCTCTTTGTTTTTATAGAAAAATCCGTCGCAAGTCGCGCACGTGCTCACGCCTCTGCCGAAAAATTCGTCCTCGCCCGCAAAGCCTGCGCGGCGCGGAGTGGAGCCGGTGGCTACGATGACTGCTTTGGCCTGCTCTTCTTTGCCGCCTTCAAGCTTGACCGTAAAGCTGCCGTCGGCGTTTTTTACCACGCGCTCGACGCCCGCCATCTCGTGCTTTAGTCCAAAATGTGTGCACTGTGCGACCCACGTGCTCATGAAGTCTATGCCGCTCTCGCCAGGAGCTTTTTGGCCGGGATAGTTTTCTATCTCAGAGCTGCTCGTGATCTGGCCGCCTGGCATACCTTTTTCAAACATTACGACGTTTTTTAGTCCGCCGCGAGTGGCGTAAAGTCCCGCGCTAAGTCCTGCAGGACCGCCTCCGATGATTGCTAAATCTAACATATTTTTTCCTTTAAATTTTATTTATTTTTGAATCTTGTTTATAAATGCCGCCCTTTTGCGCCTTTAGCTCCACGCTGGCGGGCAAAGACGTGATATTTAGGACGTGCATCAGCTTTAAAATCGTATTTATATCCGAAGCGACGAAATTTATATTTTCCTCGCTTGGCGCGCGTTTTTGGAGTAAATCCACGGCGACGATTTTTAAATCCTTGCTTGAAGTTTTTAAAATTTCCTTCCAATCTGATTGGTTGGAGCTAAAAACCACGAGTAAAAATTTATCGTCCTGCGGCACGAAAATTTGAGCCTGCTCATAAAAAACCAGTTCGTTAAAATTTACGAATTTATACTGCGAAAATCTGTAATTATTGTAGGCAAATACGCCTGCTACCAGCGCTGCGCCGATAAAAGACGCAAAAACGGAGGTGAGAGGAAGCAGGCTTCCTCCTCGTCTAAAAACCATTAAAGAAGCGAATTTATCTTATCGGCGATGGCTTGTTTTGATTGCGCGCCGACCATTTGCTCTACGACTTCGCCATTTTTGAAAAATAGAAGCGTAGGGATCGAGCGGATGCCAAATTCTACGGCAAGGTCTTGCACCTCGTCGGTGTTTACTTTGCAAATTTTAGCTTTGCCCTCAAACTCCTCAGCTAGCTCGTCGATGACCGGAGCAAGCATACGGCAAGGTCCGCACCAAGGCGCCCAAAAATCTACTAGCGCAACGCCCTCTTTAGCGACATCGAAATTCGCAGTCGTTAGTTCTATGTATTTTCCCATTTTATTCTCCTTTTTAAAGATATTCGTAATTATACACGAAAGTATTTAAATTTTAGCTAAATAAGAATTTTTACAAACTAATATTTTCTATCCACTTTATCTCGCTCTTTTTTATCGCGATCAAATCGACCTGAAAATCGGCGTTAGCGCCGTCTTGTAGCAGATAAAAATCGATAGTTTTTAAAATTTTATTAAATTTAGCGGGCGTGAGGCGATACTCTGCCTCGTAGTCGCCCTGCGTAGCTTTGATTTCAACGAAGTGCAAGATGCCGTCTTTTTTAGCGATAACGTCGATCTCGCCAAATTTGGAGCTAAAATTTCTAGCGAGGATCTCGCAGCCGTTTTTTAGCAAAAACTCGCAAGCCAGATCCTCGGAGCTTTTGCCGAAAAGATACGCCTTAAGCCCCAAATTTTACTCTTCTATCCTCATCATAAAAGGCTTTTCTTTTACAAACTCTTGCTCTTGCAAAATTTCCATAGTGCGTCTGACGTCTTTTTCTACGCTCGTGTGAGTCGTGAAAAATAGCGTCGCATATGGACTTTCGTCCTTTGGTTTTTGTAGCAGGCTGTCGATAGAGAGGTTGTTTTCGCTCATTAAATTCGTGATTTTAGCCAGCACGCCGACTTTGTCCTCGACCCTGAGCCTAAAATAATATTTCGTGCGAATTTCGCTCGGATCTAGGAGCTCAAGCGCGTTTAGCTCAAACGGCGCCTTGTAGCCTAGCATTGGGGATTTGCCGTCTCTGGCGATATCGATGAGATCACTAATGACCGAGCTCGCCGTCGCAGGACCACCCGCGCCCGGACCGTAAAACATCGTCTCTCCGACAGCGTCGCCCACTACGCTCACGGCATTTGTCACGCCGTCTGTTTTAGCTATCATTTTATCTTTTGGTACGAGTGCTGGGTGTACGCGCAACTCGACCTTCTCGCCCGTTTTTTTGGCGATGGCGAGTAGTTTGATGACGTACTCGAAATCGTTAGCGAAAAATATATCCTCGGGCGTGATGCCTTCAATGCCCTCTATCAGGATATCCTCCGGGTTGCCGTGTACGCCGTATGCGATGCTGGCTAGTATCAGTAGCTTGTGCGCCGCGTCAAATCCGCCTACGTCAAAGGTCGGATCGGCTTCGGCGTAGCCTAGCTCCTGGGCTTTTTTTAGCGCATCGGCGAAATTTGAGCCCTTGCTCATCATTGAGGTTAGGATGTAGTTGCTCGTGCCGTTTAAAATCCCGTTGATGCTTAGGATGTGGTTGGCGCTAAGGCCCTCGCGAAGGGCTCTGATGATAGGTATGCCACCCGCGACGCTAGCCTCGAAGCCAAACGGCGTGTTTTGCGCTAAATTTTGCAAGGCGTAGCGGTGATAGGCGAGTAGCGCCTTGTTTGCCGTTACGACTGCTTTTTTGCGCTCTAAAATTTGACTAACGACCCTAAACGGCTCCTCAACGCCGCCCATAAGCTCGACGAAAACATCGATATCGTCGCGTTTTATGACGCTATCGATGTCGTCCGTGAGCGGGATGGCGACATCTCTTTTTTTGCTTAAATTTCTAACGACACCTATAACCGGGACTATTTCCTCGCCGCATCTTGCCGCGATCAGTTTTTTGTTTTGGAGTAAAATTTTAGCTACGGCTTCGCCGACGGTGCCGACGCCTAAAATGGCTATATTCATACAAATTCTTTCAGATATTTTTTGATATTTCGCGCTGCTTGGCGGATGCGGTTTTCGTTCTCGATGAGAGCAAGGCGCACATAATCGTTGCCGCCCTCGCCAAAGCCGATACCCGGGCTCACCGCAACGCTAGCTTTTGTTAAAAGCTGCTTTGAAAACTCGAGACTACCGATGTTTCCCACTTGCGGTGGGATTTTTGCCCAGATGAACATACTTGAGCTTGGTTTATGCATCTCCCAGCCCGCACTAGCAAAGGCTTCTAGCATCACGTCGCGGCGTTTTTCGTAAATTTGACGGATCTCCTCGACGCAGCTTTGATCGCCGTCTAGCGCAATTGTGGCGGAAACTTGGATCGGAGTAAACATGCCGTAGTCTACCCATGATTTTATCTTTTTAAGAGCGGCGCAAAGGCGCTTGTTCCCGCATAAAAATCCGACGCGCCAGCCCGCCATATTGTAGCTTTTTGATAGCGTATAGCACTCGACGGCGACGTCTTTTGCGCCTTCTACCTCAAAGATGCTTGGCGTCTTGTATCCGTCAAACGTGAGGTCGGCGTAGGCGATGTCGGAGATCACGTAAAAGCGCTCTTGTTTGCTCATCGCCACTAGCCGCTCGTAGAAGCTCTTTTGCACGGTTACGGTTGTTGGGTTGTGCGGGAAATTTACGACGACGTATTTAGGTTTCGGCGAGCTTGAGCGGATCGTGTGAAGCAGGTCTTCGAAAAATTTATTTTCGTCAAGTTCAAATTTGTCGTTGTACTTTAGCGGCATCTTCGCCACGCTACCGCCGGCAAATAAAAACGCCTGCGTGTGGATCGGATATGCAGGATCTGGCACTACGGCTACGTCGCCCGGGTTTATCACGGCCTGAGCTAGGTGCACGAAGCCCTCTTTGCTGCCCATAACCGCGACGGCTTCGGTGTCGGGGTCTAAATTTACGCCGTATTTACGCTTGTACCAGTTGCAGATGGCTAGGCGCAGTTTGTAGATACCCGCACTTGCCGAGTAGCCGTGGGTTTTGTCTTTTTGCGCGCTTTCGCAGAGTTTATCGACGATGTGCTGAGGCGTGCGACCCTCCGGGTTTCCCATCGAAAAGTCGATGATATCTTCGCCCGCTCGGCGTGCCGCCATTTTTATCGCGTTCACCTCGGCAAATACGTAGTTTGGAAGTCGTTCTATGGTATTGAATCTAATCTCGTCAAACATAAATTTCTCCTTATTCTAGGTAGATTTTGAGTCCTCGTTTGATATTTTCTAGACTGACCGCATCGTCGATCATCAGATATTTTGCGTTTTGCGGGAAGGAAACTTTCAGACTATTTATAGCCTTGTCGCTTCGTTTTTCCTCGAGCAAATTTAAATTTTTATCCAAAATTCTCACGATAGCCGACCAGCGATCCTCCCCGTCTGCGCCTATGGTGGCGGTTTTTGCGCCGCTAACGTCGATGAGATATGGCTCAAGCGGCTTTGAGAGTTGGACTTCTTGCGAAAACTGCACGGGAGTTTGGTTTATAGATGAATTTGACGTGTCGATAACATACTCATAGGATAGCTCGCCGACCCTGTTTATATCTGTTATTTCGGTGCCGCTTTCTTTAAGCGCAGCGTAGAGCGAGCCTGGATCTGGGATAAATTTGGTGTCGATCGTCACGCCCCAAAGCGCACCGCCGGCGTTAGAAAATTCGCTCGTTAGGATATTGTTGTAGCCTAGTCCATTTAGAGCGTCTTTTGCGATTTTCATGATAAGTAGCGGGCTGTTTTGGCGCGAGATAAACTTGATATTTACCTTGACGTTTTGCTTGTAGGATAGGCGTAGGAGCGAATTTGACTTTAAAACGTTTGAAATTTTAGCGATATCGGGCTTGCCGTTTGCGTTTAGATATGCAGAGCCATCGCCAAAGAGCTGAGTTGCTTTTGCGCTATTTTGACCTAGCAGGCCGCCTGCTATATCCACCACGCTGCCCGCAAGGCAAAAAGCCGCGCTAGCAGTCAAAACTAAAAGCTTTTTTACCACGATTTGCCCTTATTTAGTGCTACAAATTCGTCGTATGTGAGCGGCGTAACTTTATCTTTTTCGACCAAAAAGCGCTTTGGATTATCGCCGCTAAATTTGATATTTTGATCGCCGATTTCTAAATTTATCTCTCCGTGTCCTGTGACGATGAGTTGTTTTTTGCCTATTTCGATGGAAACGGCATTTGAGGCATTTTGAGATTTCTTTTTGTTGTCGTCCAAATTTATCACGCCGAGCCAAACTTTTCTGCGCGGAACGACTTTTATCTCGCTTAGTCCGTTTAGTTGGTATACATCACCGCTTTTAGGCGTTACTTGGACTGCGGTGGATGCATTTTCGTCGGTCAAATTTGAAACCTGTTCATTCTGTAAATTTTTACTGACGTTTTGCTCTGCGGGTTTTGATTGCGTGCTTGTAGAAACCGCCAGATTAAACTCTGGCAAGGGTTGCTCTGCTTGGGTAACAGTAAAATTTGAAGCGTTTTCTTCGATTTTGTTCAACTCATCTTCTTTTTTCGGCGTAGAGGATATGCTGACCGTGATATTTGCGTCTTTTATAGAGTCTAAATTTTTAGTCGCTTGTTGCACTATGTTTGCATCGGTGTAAGTTACGCTTTTATTTTTGTCTTCAAAAAGGCTTGAAAGATTACCGATATATTTTTGAGGCTCGAAAAAGTAAATTAAAGCGCCGATTGCGCAAATGGTAACGATGCCGCTTAGCATACCGCCGTAAGATGATTTTTCGCTTGCGGTATAGGCCGGTATTTTAGGCGATATGGTTATGGTTTTATGCTTTAGCTCGCTCTCGTGCTCGGCCATAAAAGCATCATACTCGCTCATCCATTGCGTAAAGTCTATATCAAGCTCGCGCTCCAGAATTTTAACAAAACCCTTGACGTTAAAACGTGCCAATTTTTCAAAATTTTTATCGGCGATGTAACCTAGATATTCTGCCTCGATGTGCGTTCTTCTGGCGACCTCGCTAAGCCCTAGTTCTTTTAGCAAACTTATGTCATTCATTTATAATCCTATCGCAAAGTATGGCAAACGCAGCCGAGACGTTTAGGCTGTCCCAGTCGTTTTTCATTTTTATTCCTACTATTTCGTCGCTTTTGGCAAGGACTTTTTTGTGCAAGCCTTCGCCCTCGCTGCCCATCACGAGCGCGACTTTTTGGTTAAATTTGACCTCGTGAGCGTTTTTGCCGCCGCTTGCCGTGGCGTAAATTTTAAAACCGACCTGTTTTAGTTCGTTTAGCAAGCTAAGACCGTCTTCGACAAGAGCGATATTTGCCTCGTAGGCCGCTCCACTGCTAGCTCGCAGTACGCCTTCCATCGCCAAATTTTTAGCGACGACGACGATGCCTCCGCAGCCCAGCGCATGCGCCGTTCGGACGATGGCTCCGATGTTTCCCACGTCGCTAAGTCCGTATAAGATCGCTATAAAATTTTGTTTTTTTATCTCGTCGATACTTTTAAACTCAAACTCCTCAACTTCGGCTAAAAAGCCTTGGTGATTGCCGCCGTGTGCGAGAGCTTGGGCTTTTTGATTATCCACGCGTTTTATCGGCGCGCCGACGCCTACGATCTGCGAAAATAGCGCCTTGTCGCACTCCTTGGCGAGATAGATCGTTTTGACGTTTTTTTTATAGTTTTTTATGATGTGCAAAAATAGCTGTTTACCGTATATTATCATCGCCTGATAATAGCTAAAAATCGGTAAAATTTAGCTAAATTTTTAGATAATTTCGTCCTTTGCTAAGTCTGTATACAATTTTATCGAGCAAGTTCGGAGTAAATTTCCTTAACGTTTTTGCCCGTGATTTTTGCTAGGAGTTTTGCTTTAGCTTTAGGTGAAATCTCAAGTTCCAAAATATCGTTTTGGGTGATTTTCTCAAAGGTAAAATTTGGATTTTTCTGCACGACGACGCACCACTCGCCGCTTAAATTTGACTCTTGTAGCTTTTGCGCGAGTTTGCTTGCCGCGGCTCTAAATTTTGTTTCAAATTTCTTCGTCGCCTCTTTTATGGCAAAAATCTCTCTATCCGGCTCAAGTTTGGCAAAGTCTAAGATGAGCGAAAGTATGCGTTTTGGGCTTTCGTAGATGACTACCGGAAATGGCGAATTTAGCGCATTTTGGATAGCTGCGGCTCGCTCTTTGCCGTTGTTTGGCAAAAATCCTAAAAAACAAAATTCTTTTTCGCAAAGACCGCTTGCTACGACGGCTAAGAGCGCGGCGTTTGAACCGCTTAACACCTCGTATACGATGTCGTTTTTTATCGCGAAATTTACGAGTGCAGCTCCCGGATCGCTGATGCCGGGCATACCCGCATCGCTTAAAAACGCTACGTTTTTATCAAAAATTTCAAGCTCGATTTTGGATAAAATTTCATCTTCGTTATGCGTGTGTAGCGGGATAAATTTTTGTATATTTATATTTGCGTCAAAACGCGTATTTAGCAGGCTTATGAGAGATTTTGCGACTCTGGTATCTTCGCAAAAGAGTATCTCGCATTCGCGCAAAACGCTCAAAGCGCGAAGCGAGATATCGCTTAAATTTCCTATCGGCGTAGGAACGAAATATAGCAAAGGATTATTTTAAGTTATATTTTTTCTTAAATTTATCAACGCGGCCTGCGCTATCTACGATCTTTTCGCTGCCTGTGAAAAACGGATGGCACTCTGAGCAGATGTCCACTCTGATCTCGTTTTTGTTTGACTTCGTAGTGAAGGTGTTGCCGCAAGCGCAAGTTACTTTGCACTCAACAAATTCCGGATGAATCTCTTTTTTCATTTTTTGTCCTTTTATCGTCTGATTTTTTAATTTTCATTTAAAGTAAGGCGAGATTATACAAAAAACTTCGTAAAAAATCAAATTTAAATCAAAATTTTAGCCGCTATGCCTAAAATTACCGTTTGCGAGCGCAAAATATTTTTTGCTCTCAGCCCGTATTTTTTCGCGACAGCTTCTCGCTCGCTCTGACTAAAACCACCCTCTGGCCCGATCGCTAAAATTTCCTTGCCCGCGTAACCATCCAAATTCCCTCCGTCAAAGTCGATAAGCGCGACGTTTGGATAAAATTTAACTAGCTCGTCCAGACTTTTGTAAATTTCAAATTTCATCAAATCATTTCGTCCGCACTGCTCGCACGAGCTTATCAAAATGCGCTCTAGCCGCGAAATATCGAGCTTAAAGTTTTTTTGCGAAAACTCGCTGTAAAAAAAGATTATTTTTCCAACGCCCATTTCGTTTAGGCTGGGTAGCGTTTTTTCAACCGTTTTTGGATCGACGACGGCCCAGGCTAGCGTCAGATCGCTGCTTCTCGCCTCTACGTCATGCGAAAATATCAAATTTAGCTCCGCGCCCCTTTTGTCTAAATTTACGATTTCATAGATGTGGTTTTGTCCGTCGGTCAAATTTCGCACGTCGATGCGCTCGCCTATCTTTGCGCGCCTCACCTTTAGGTGTAAAAATGCCTCGCCATCAAGCCTAATTTGCTTGTTTTTGGCCTCTTTTGAATATAAAAATTTCATCTCACCCCGCTTGCAATGAGTATCAAAACAAAATCAGCCGCAATTTTTAGGCGCATTTTGGCTCTAAAATTGGTAAAATTTTTAGTTTTCATCGCCTTTTTTAGCTGTTTAAACTCCGTCGCCCCAAGTCCGATAAGCAGCGCCCAAACCGCGATCATCACGAGAGCTTTGAAGCTCGGATAAAAGTAAAAAACGCTCATCAAAAGTAGCCCCGTAAGCATCATCGCAGCCAAAAACGCGTAGTATGTGGGCAAAAATAGCCTGATACGCTTAGCGTAGGCAGGCGAATTTACACCGAAATTTATCAAACAAAAATGAGCCGCGACGAGTGCTAAAAGCGTAAAAGCAAGCCCGATGTGGATAGGGCGCGCTAGCTCGTAGAGCTCTGATAGGTGTTCGTTAAATTTCATTTTTCAGGCACCGGCTCAGGCGGCATATTTTCGTCGATACTCACGTTTGCGTCGCTTTGCGCGATAGGTACGTCGCTAGGTACCGTGCCGCCAAGATCCAGCGACGCGGGCTCCTTTTTCTCGTCGCAACCGCTAAAAAACAGCGCCGCCAGCGTCAAAATCGCAAAAATTTTCCTCATTTGCGCTAGACCTCCTTTGGATTTACTATTTTTTTGCCTAGCTTGATTTTCTCAAACAGCTCCGCGTCCTCCCACTCGGCTCTCACACCCTCGGAAAAGACGATCTCGTTTAAATTTACCTCGCCCATTTTGGCGTTATACGCGTCCTCTCTAAAGCACTGCGCGTAGCCCGTGTCGGTCTCGTGGACGATGACGCTGTAAAGCTTCACTTCACGCTCACCGTTTTGCATCTGCGTGGTTTTCAAAAGCCTATCGATCATCACGAAAAATATCCTACAAAACTGCTCTGCGGAGGGATTTAGCGGGATCTCGATCCAGCGCGCGGAGTGCTTTTTGAGGTCGTTTTTATACTCGGCACTATCTCCGCTAAATATCGTCGTGCAGTGATCGAAGCTATCGATGATGCAGCCGATACCCTGCTTCATCAGACCAAAGTCATACACCATCCCCGCGTTATCGAGAAAATTTGACTCAAGTAAAATTTCAGCCCTGTAAGAGTGCCCGTGGATACTGGTTTTGCAGCGTTTTGAGCTACAAAATCTAACGATGTGAGCGTTTTCAAATTTAAACATTTTTCTTATTATCATCTTAGCTCCGTTTATTAAATTTTACCTTTTGCACCGTAAAGATGCGGGTAAGGCCGCCTAAATTTACGCCTTAAACCCCTTCTTTCGCGCCCCAAAGCCTGATATGCAGGCGATCGGAGTAGTTAAAGCCGTGCTTGATCGCAAACTGCGCGACGGCTACGGCGTTTTGCTCAAGGCTTATTTTATCATAACCTTGCGGCATACAAAAAACTTCCGCGTCGCAAAGCTCTAAAATACGCGAAATTTGCGCTATCGCCGAGCCGTTTTCTACGCTTTTTTTATCAAGGACGAATTTATAAAAACTGCCAGCGGCGTTTTGTTTTATGGCTTTTAGTGTGGCGGGATTTATGCGTTTTGCCTCGCTCTCGCCGCTATTTTCGAGCTTGACGCTGACGGCGAAACGGCACTTTTTATAAATTTCAAATTTGGCGAAATCTACTTCGATCGTGCCGTTCGTCTCAAAATGCGGTTCGTAGCCCTCGCTGATCGCAAAATTTAAAAAATCTATCAAAATTTGGTTTTTATGATGCAGTAGCGGTTCGCCGCCCGTGATGACGATGATGGACTTTTGACGCAAATTTGCGCTCAAATTTTGAGTGATTTTTATGAGTTCGTCGGCGCGGGTGATTTTTTGATACGAAAAATGCCCCGTAAAAACCGCGCGGATCGTATCGCAGCCAGTTAGCGTCTCGCCGGTTTTTGGCGAGACGGCCTGCACTCCAAAGCCCGCGCAGTTTAGATTGCAGCCCGCAAAGCGCAAGAAAATCGCCAAACGGCCGCTGCTCGCGCCTTCACCTTGGATACTTAAAAAACTCTCGACCAGATTTAAACTCAAATTTCGCCTTTTAAATTTTGGTCGATTATAGCAAAATTTGAAGGGTAGTTTTACGGAGTTAAGCGGATTTTACGTCAAATTTGAGCGGGTTTTGTTAGAAAACGGCAGTAAATTTATAGGTAAAATATAAAATTTGGATGTAGTTAAATTTGATTAAAATTTAATAAAAGCAGGCTAAATTTGCGTCAAATCTAGCGTAAATTTAGCCCTGTTTTCAGCCGCCTGTTTGGTAAAAGGCGCGGCTTGAGGTCTCATTTTGAGCGCCGATCGCCCACTTGTTTTCTTTGGGCTTGTTTTGCAACACTTGACGCAAGATCTCGCTAGCGCCCGCGATATCGCCCTTTCTAACGGCATCTTTTATACTCATCGCATCCTCAAAATATAGGCACGGAATGAGATGTCCCTCGGCCGTGAGGCGGATGCGGTTACAGCTCTCACAAAAGTCGTG
The DNA here is from genome assembly GCF_938045625.1 of uncultured Campylobacter sp. Classification (GTDB taxonomy): domain Bacteria; phylum Campylobacterota; class Campylobacteria; order Campylobacterales; family Campylobacteraceae; genus Campylobacter_A. The sequence continues at coordinate 16,783 of NZ_CALIAV010000018.1, read as the reverse complement.
TTTATGCGGGTCGATGACGCCAAAGGTGTAGCCGTCCTCCAGTCTGTAGATGCTGGCCGGGCTCGTCGGGATCTTTTCGGCTACTTTGAAGCGATATTTTTTTGCGATGACGTCTAAAATTTCAGCCGATTTCATGCCTTTTAGCTCGTCATTTGCGTGGATGTTTTCCATGTATTCGATATAGCGAATTTGACAACCCATAGAGCGCGCAAACTCTAGCAAAGAGACGATCTCGTCGTCGTTTACGCCTCTTAGCGCGACGGTGTTTAGCTTGACTTTTAGCCCAGCTTCAAGCGCCGCGTCAAGGCCCGCTAAAACCTCGTGCAAGACGCTTTTTTGCGCGAGAAATTTGGCTTTTTCTGTTTTTAAGCTATCAAGCGACATATTTATGCGCTTTAAACCCGCGTTTTTTAGGGCTTTTGCGTAGTGTTTGAGCATAAAGCCGTTTGTCGTGATGGCTAGATCGACATCGGGACTGTGCTCGTTTATCATAGCGATAAATTTGTCCAAGTCCTTGCGAAGTAGCGGTTCACCGCCCGTTATGCGGATCTTTTTTACGCCTTCGTCTAAACAGACTTTGACAAATAAAAACAGCTCCTCAAAGCTTAGTAAATTTTCTCTTGGTTCCCAGCTAAACGGAGTTTTAGGCATGCAGTATTTGCATCTAAAGTTGCATCTTTGCGTGACCGAAATACGCAGATAATCAACCGTCCGTCCGTGCCCGTCTATTAACATTTTTCCACCCTTAAATTTTATCAAAACCATTTAATTTTGATTTGGTTAAAAGGCATTATAGGAATTTAAGCTTTAAATTTTTTTAAAATTCGCGTATGAAAATAATGTTATTTTTTTATATTTCGCGCCTAGCTTTTAACACTATATTAGCTCTCGTAGTTTTAGCGTCAGCTCGACCTTGCCGACGCCTACGCACAGCTCTTTTGCGATGCTTTCGACGCTTTTGCCTTCGCTATACATCTGCACTATGCGCTTTTCGTCGTCCTCGCCGTTTGGAGCCGAGATCTTGCTGATACTTTTGGTGCGCTCCTCAAGCGTAAATAATCTATCTTGTTGCTGGCTTTGGAAGCTATCTATCGAGCTTTCGATGCCTTGGAGGGTGTTTATTATCGGGGTAATTTTTTGATTTATTTTTTCATTTAGACGCTGTTCGAGGTTGCTTTCTAGCTGCACTACGTCAAATTCGGCAGGCTCGCTTTGATTAAAATTCGCAACCTGTTTTTTTACCGCGTGAAGCTCTTGTATTAGGCTTTCGACCGCCTTTTCGTATCTTGAAAATTTCCTTGCCGCCTCTAGATCTTTTATAAAAACCAGCACGAAAAGCACCGTCAAAATCAGCCCGAAAATTACAAATATTATCAAATCGTTACTCATCGTTCATCTCCTTTAGTTCTCTTATCATGGCGCGCTCTCTGGCCGTCACGTAGCCGTTGTAATCGCTCTCGTCGCTTTCGTTTATGCGCGTGATTTTGGCGGTTTTTTCATCTAGCGCTTCAAAAAATATCGCCACGTCTCGCTTTGGAAAAATAGGCATAAAAATGCGTCCGTAGTACCTGGCGCCTTCTTTAAATTTAGCCTCTTTTATCCTAAAATTTTCAAAATTTATCCCGTCCAGCGCGCTAGATTGAGCAAGCTCAAGCTTTATAAATTTTTCATTTTTTATGTAGGCGTTTAGTTCGTCAAATTTACGGTGAAGCTCGACAAGTAGCGTTAGTATCACCTGATCGCTTTCCTTCGTGTCGCCCTTTGCTTTGGCGCGCTTTATCCACGCTCCTAGCGGATCGTCCTCGTTGCCGCTTAGCTTGTCAAATTCGCGCAAAAACTCGCTCTCGCGCTCGCCCGCTTCCTCAAAAACTATGTCTAAATTTGCCGGAACCAGTCTCATAAGCTAACCCAAACGAAAACGAAAAAAAGTATGCCAAGATAGCCGTTTAGCGTGAAAAACGCCCGGTCGATCTTGCTAAAATCTCGCCTAACGATTCGGTGTTCAGCCACTAGGATACCTCCGCAAAGCAAAATGCCCACATACGCGGCCGCGCCAAGCCATCCCGCCCACGCAAAAAGCAGCCAAAAGATCACGGCCGTGGCGTGAAAGATTGCCGAGATAAACATCGTAGCCTTTTCGCCGTAAACGCTAGGTATACTAAAAAGTCCGTGCTCGCGGTCAAATTCAATATCTTGGAGCGAATAAAGCAGGTCAAATCCTGCCACCCAAAACATCACGCCAAGGCAGAGCAGCACGCTAAAAAGCGGTATCTCGCCAGTAACGGCGACGGCTCCGGCGATGGGCGCAAGGCCTAGCGAGAGGCCCAGGACTAGGTGCGCTAGCTCGCTAAAACGTTTAAAAAGCGAATATCCGCCGAGCACCGCCAGGATCGGAAAGCTCAGCCAAAACGCAAGCTCGTTTAAGAGATACGCAACGAGCACGAAGATGGCGGCGTTTGCGGCGATAAAAATCTGCAAATTCGTCCTGCCGATACGCCCATCCACGCTCGGGCGATTTGCCGTGCGCGGGTTTAGTTTGTCGATATCTTCGTCCTTGTAGCGGTTAAACGCCATCGCAAAATTTCGCGCCGAAACCGCGCAAAGAACGCCCAAAATAAGCAGCTTCCAGCCAAACCAAGCCGTGCCGTTTACCTGCGCGCTCGCCGTTATCATCGCGGTAAAGATAAAAGGTAGCGCAAAAACAGAGTGCTTAAAGACGATCAGTTCGTTAATATCTTTTAAAATATTTATAAATTTTTGCATAATCTTCCTGAAATTTTTGCTTTATTTTATCTTATAAAAGCGTAAATTGTGATAAAATTTGAGCCGATTCACGAATTTTAAGGCATTTTTATGAAAGAACTTGCCCTCATCGGCACCACAGCTAGCGGAAAAACGGCGCTCGCGCTAAAGCTAGCAAGCGAATTTAACGGAGTGATTCTGAGTCTTGATTCGCTTTGCGTTTATAAATTTATCGATATCGCAAGCGCTAAGCCCAGCGCGGACGAGCTAGCCTCGGTGCGGCATTTTGGGGTAAATTTGCTGATGCCAGATGAACATTTTGACGTTGGGATGTTTTTTGATGTTTATAAAACGGCACGCGAATTTGCGCAAAAAAACGATAAAAATTTATTTATAACCGGCGGTAGCGGATTTTATCTAAAGGCCTTGCTATCGGGTCTCACTCCTAAATTTGAGCGCGTAGAGAGCGGTCTAAGCAACGCTCAAATTTACGAGCTAGTTTCAAGCCTAGATCCCGAATTTGCCGCCAAATTTAGCGCAAACGACACCTACCGCCTGCAAAAGTGGTTTGATATCTACTCGTTTTTGCGCTCTAGCGGGCGCGGCGAGGCTCCAAGCCCGTATCTGCGCGAAAATACCCCAGCCCCCGTCGCGTCAAATTTGGCGATTTTCGAGCTTAGCTGGGATAGGGACGAGCTGAGAAGACGCATAAAGGAACGCACGCGAGTGATGTTTGAGCAGGGTTTGCTGGACGAAGCGCGGGAGCTATTTGCACGGTATCCGCAGCGACCAAAGCCGCTAAACTCGGTCGGACTAAAAGAGTGCGGAGAGTTTTTGCGAGGCGAGATCAAAACCCAGACCGAGCTGGAGGAGCTCATATGCACGCACACGGCGCAGCTGGCTAAGCGTCAGCGGACGTTTAATAGATCGCAGTTTGAGAGTAAATTTAGCGGCAGTGTCGGGGAGTGTGAGGAGAAAATCACAGAATTTTTGAGTGATTGATTCTGATTTGCGGCTCGTCTTTTGAGTGCTTTTTCGAGATTTTTGCTTCGTTGCACTCGCAACTGCAAGCAGAACGCAAAATTTTCGCTCCGCAGGCTACATGCCTAGCGCACGCTCAATTTTGCTTCAAAACTCGAAAAATCATCTCGCGATACTTCGCCTTGACTTTTTATGCTCAAATTTGCAAATTTAACTCGAAATTTTACGCACCGAGACCCTGTGTTGCTTGGTGGCGTCTAGCTTTTATGTTAAGGGGGAAGGGGCTTGAATTACGAAGTCGCTCCCTTCCCCCTTAACGATCCCCCAACCCCTACGACGTGAGAGGTTGCTGCACTACGTGCAGATTTAAATTTTGCTGGACTTTAAATTTAAGCCGCTAGCTTTAATCAAATTTGCAGTTAAATTTAGTAAAATCGGCAAAAATTATTCAAGACAAAATAGGCGTAGTTTAAATAAATTTTTCTTGCCCACAAAGGAGCGGACTGGTCGTCCGTGACTGCGGCGGGTATGGAAAAATTTATTCTAAAATCCGTCATTTATGGGGAATTATAATGTTAGTTCATATTTGCTGCTCCGTCGACAGTCACTATTTCCTGCAACGCCTGCGCGCCGACCGTCCGCACGAGCGTCTCGTCGGCTATTTTTACGATCCCAACATCCACCCGTATAGCGAGTTTTTGATGAGGTTTCGCGACGTAAAAAGAAGCTGCGAAAAGCTGGGCGTCGAGCTCATCTGCGGCGAATACGAATATGAGGCGTGGCTAGAGGGCGCAAAGGGCCTTGAAAACGAGCCTGAAAAGGGCAAGCGCTGTGCTTATTGCTTTGATTTTCGCGTGGGAAATTCGGCCCAAAAAGCGCGCGAACTAGGCGAAAAATCCATCACTACGACGCTGCTGATGAGCCCGAAAAAGGATTTCTCGCAGCTAGAAGCGGCGCTAAATAAGGCCGCTAGAGAATACGAACTAGAAACATTTGCCGTGGACTACCGCGCGGGCGGCGGCACGAACGCGCAGTTTGAGCTTGCAAAAAAAGATAAACTCTATCATCAAAACTACTGTGGCTGTATTTTCGGGCTTAGCAAGCAGCGCGAGGCGCAAAAACTGCCGCTTAGCGAGCTGATGAGCGAAATTAGCGGGCGAGTGATGCCAGGCGGCATCGAGGAGCGGCTGGAGCTTTATGAAAAGGTGCGCGAGTGCGAGGCTGCGGGCGTGCCGTTTCATCTATCGCGCAAGTACTTCCTAAACTACCGCCTGCTGCGCGCCTACGTCAAATTTGGCGGCTCGGTCGTGCCGTCGTATTTTCTGCTTTACTCGCATTTTAAGCGCGAAAACGTCAAATTTAGCGTGAGCGAGGCGGCGCAAATTTGCGACGAGCTGCGAGACGGCGTGACGCTACTAAATTTGGCTAAATTTAACGAGCTCTCGGGCGAAAATTTCGCTAGCGTAAACGAGCTTTGTCGCCGGCCTATCGCGGTATCGCGCGAGCTGGAAATCCGCCGCGAGCTGTGCGGAGAATTTAGCCAAAATCCTATAATCGTGCTGGATGAAATTCGCGCGGGCAGGTACGAAATCTACGCTAAAGACGAGCTTTATAACGATAGTCGCGAGGTTTTGGTAACGCAAATTTGAGCTAAATTTAGCGCACGCGGAATAAAAGACGGATGCCAAAAATTTAGAGGCTAAATTTTGCCCCGACCAAATCAATAATCTTTTTCTTAGCAAAATTTGGCTAAAATCGGCTTTAAATTTTACTCACAAGGTTTAAAGTGATCGACATCGTTGAAATCCAAAAAATACTCCCGCACAGATATCCATTTCTGCTAATCGACCGAGTTACCGAGCTCGAGCCAGCCAAACACATCGTCGCGTATAAAAACGTAACGATCGGCGAGCCCGTATTTCAGGGGCACTTCCCGGGTCACCCGATATATCCGGGCGTGATGATCATCGAGGGTATGGCGCAAGCAGGTGGCGTACTCGCGTTTAAGAGCATGAGCGACGAGCATCAAGCAAACATCGAAAATAAAGTCGTTTATTTTATGAGCATCGACGGAGCTAAATTTCGCCATCCGATACGCCCCGGCGACAGGCTCGAGTACCGCCTCGAAGTGCTAAAACACAAAGGCAATATCTGGGTGCTAAAAGGCGAAGCCTACGTGGACGGCACGCTAGCGTGCGAAGCCGAGCTAAAAGCTATGATCGTAGATAAATAAGCGAGCCAAAATGAGAAATATCCATCCGCAAGCCGTCGTCGAGGACGGTGCTAAGATCGGCGAGGACGTAACGATCGAGGCCTATGCCTACGTCAGCAAAGACGCGGTGCTAGGCGACGGCGTACTCGTAAAGCAAGGCGCTAGGATCGTGGGCGACACGCATATCGGCGAAGGCGGTAAAATTTACAGCTACGCTATCGTGGGCGATATCCCGCAGGACGTGAGCTACCGCGCCGAGGAAAACACGGGCGTTCGCATCGGTAAAAACGCGACGATCCGCGAGTTTTGCACGATAAACTCGGGCACGCACAAAGGCGACGGGATCACGCGCATCGGCGATAACGCATTTATCATGGCCTACTGCCACGTCGCGCACGACTGCATCATAGGAAATAACGTCATCTTGGCAAACAACGCGACTCTAGCGGGCCACGTGGAGCTAGGCGACTACAGCGTCGTGGGCGGTATGACGCCGATACATCAGTTCGTGAGAGTCGGCGAGAGCTGCATGATCGCTGGTGCTAGCGCGCTATCTCAGGATGTCGTGCCGTTTTGTCTGGCTGAAGGCAACCGAGCCTACATCAGAAGCTTAAATTTGGTCGGTATCAGGCGAAGGTTTGATAAAGACACGGTCGAAGAGATAAATAGGGCGTATAAATTTTTATTTAGAAAAAGCGGGGATCTAAAGGCTGCGGCTAGCGAGCTTTTAGCGGGCGCAGCGAACGAACAGGTGCGAAAAATGTGCGAATTTATCCTAAGCACCAAGCGCGGTATCCCATTAGCAAAAGGAAGAGAATAATGGCGAGAAAATGTAATTTTTGCGGCGAGACGGAGTCAAACGATAGACGCCTTTTTGCGGATTTGGACAATAAGGCTTTCATCTGCGAATACTGCGTGAATGCCGCTTATAATATGATTTGCGGCGATACGAGCCTGCAAGAATCGACTCCTGAAAACAAAACCGACAAAGACTATACGAATTTAACTCCAAAAGAGCTAAAGGCGGTGCTAGATAACTACGTAATCGGTCAAGATAAGGCTAAAAAAGTCTTTAGCGTCGGCGTTTATAATCACTACAAAAGAATTTTTAGAAAAGGCGAGATAGAAGACGACACCGAGATCTCAAAATCAAATATCTTGCTCGTCGGCCCTACGGGTAGCGGCAAGACGCTGATGGCGCAGACGCTGGCTAAATTTCTAGACGTGCCTATCGCTATCTGCGACGCGACGAGTCTAACGGAGGCCGGCTATGTCGGCGAAGATGTGGAAAATATCCTAACTCGCCTTTTACAAGCCGCAGACGGCGACGTAAAGCGTGCCGAGCAGGGCATAGTTTTCGTCGATGAGATAGATAAGATCGCCAGGATGAGCGAAAACCGCTCGATCACGCGCGACGTGAGCGGCGAGGGCGTACAGCAGGCGCTTTTAAAAATCATCGAGGGCAGTCTTGTAAATATCCCTCCAAAAGGCGGCAGAAAGCATCCTAATCAGGAATTTATCCAGATAGATACTTCAAACATCCTCTTTGTCTGCGGCGGCGCGTTTGACGGACTAGCCGACATCATCGAGCGCAGGATCGGTAAAAACGTGCTGGGCTTTGGTCAAGATAAACGCTCAAAAGACGATAGGGAAAATTTGCTAGACGCGCTTGAGAGCGACGATTTGGTGCATTTTGGGCTCATCCCCGAGCTCATCGGCAGACTTCACGTTGTGGCCACGTTAAATAAAATTACGCAAGACGATATGGTGCGAATTTTAACCGAGCCTAAAAATGCGATACTAAAGCAGTACCAAAAGCTTTTCGCGATAGATAGGGCAAATTTAAAATTTGACGATGAAGCCCTAAAAGAGATCGCAAGGCTAGCCATCGAGCGAAAAACGGGAGCCAGAGGTCTGCGAAGTATAATGGAAGAGGTGATGACAGATATAATGTACGAACTGCCGGAGCTTGCGGGCTACGACGTGGTGATCACCAAAGAGGTCGTAAACGGCAAAGAAAAGCCGATTTTCGTAAAAAACAATAAAATAAGCGCATAAGGATACAGATGATTTTAGACCAACTAATAGGATTTTTTTCAAGCGATATGGGTATCGATCTAGGCACTGCAAATACGCTAGTTCTAGTAAAAGATAAAGGCATCATCATAAACGAGCCCTCCGTCGTCGCGGTACAACGCGAAAAATACGGCAAGCAAAAAATCTTAGCCGTCGGCCACGAAGCAAAAGAGATGGTGGGTAAAACTCCCGGCGACATCGAGGCTATCCGCCCAATGAGAGACGGCGTTATCGCGGATTTTGATATGACGGAAAAGATGATCCGATATTTCATCGAAAAAACTCACCGCAGAAAGAGCTTCCTGCGCCCTCGTATCATCATCTCCGTGCCTTACGGCCTAACTCAAGTCGAGCGAAAAGCTGTACGCGAGAGTGCGCTAAGCGCCGGGGCTAGAGAGGTATTTTTGATCGAGGAGCCTATGGCTGCTGCTATCGGGGCAAATTTGCCCGTGCGCGAACCGCAGGGTAATCTAGTCGTCGATATCGGCGGCGGCACGACGGAGATTGGCGTAGTGTCTCTAGGCGGTTTAGTTATCAGCAAGTCTATCCGCACCGCAGGCGATAAAATAGATATGAGCATCGTAAACTACATAAAAGAAAAATACAACCTCCTAATCGGCGAGCGTGCGGGCGAGGATATCAAAATTTCCGTCGGCTCAGCGATACAGCTGCCTGAGGAGCTTAGCATCGTAGTAAAAGGTCGCGACCAAATCAGTGGCCTACTAAGCCGCGTGGAGCTAACGAGCGAAGACGTGCGCGAGGCTATGCGCGAACCGCTAAAAGAGATCGCCGACGCCCTAAAAACCGTGCTTGAGATGATGCCGCCTGATCTTGCCGGAGATATCGTGGAAAACGGTATCGTGCTAACCGGAGGCGGCGCGCTGATCCGCGGACTTGATAAGTACTTAAGCGATATCGTAAAACTTCCGGTTTTCGTTGCTGACGATCCGTTGCTAGCCGTGGCCAGAGGCACCGGCAAGGCTCTTGAGGAGATTAAATTTTTACAACAACTCGTAAATGAAGAGTAAAATTTTATTTGTCGCTCTTATCGGCGCGCTGGTATTTTTTTCGCTTGATAGAGGCGCGCTGATCTCGGGATACGTCGTAAATTTAAACAACCGCATAGTTGCCGCCTACGACGACGCGGTCAAATTTGTAAAAGACGGCGTAAACGAGCATTTTAGGCAGCGCGAGGAGATAAAGCAGCTTCGCGCTCAAAACGCCGAACTGGAAAAATCGGCAGCTCTGCTTTCAAGCTTCGCAAAGGAGCTAAATGAAATTTTGGTCGATAAAAACTCGACCGCCTACGAGCCTAGAGTCCAGCTCGTGCGGGCGCTTAGCTATGTAAATATCAGCGACTACGACAAGGTCTGGCTGGATAAATTTAGCGGCTACGACGAGACTAAAATTTACGGACTCATTTATCAAGGCAAGAGCGCTGGGATCGTCGTGAGCAAGGACGGAAATCCAATGGCTCTGCTGCAAAATGATCCAAAAAGTATATTTGCCGTTTCAATCGGCGAGGAAAAGATCCCGGGCATAGCGCACGGGAGCAAAGACGGAATAACGGTGAAATTTATCCCCCAGTGGCTCAGCCCAAAAGAGGGCGACGAGGTCGTAACTAGCGGGCTTGACGGGATATTTTTCAGCGGGATTTCAGTGGGCAAGGTCACGGGCGTGATCCAAGAGAGCCTATATAAAAGCGCGGCCGTAAAGCCATACGTAAGCATAACCATCCCCTCGTATCTATACGTCGTAACAAAGGAAAAATAATGCCAAAAAGAACCGACATCAACACCGTTTTACTCATCGGCAGCGGCCCTATCGTCATAGGCCAAGCGTGCGAATTCGACTACAGCGGCACACAAGCTGCAAAGACTCTAAAGCAGCTTGGCTACCGTGTCGTGCTCATAAACTCAAACCCGGCCACCATCATGACGGATCCGGGTTTCGCCGACGCTACCTACGTCGAGCCGATAACCAAAGAGAGCATCAAGCGCATCATAGATAAAGAAAAAGTCGATGCCATACTGCCTACGATGGGCGGTCAGGTCGCGTTAAACGTCGCTATGCAGCTATATGAGGCGGACATGCTAGGCAGCGTCAAATTTCTAGGCGCGAATCCACAAGCGATCAAAAAGGGCGAGGACAGGCAGGAGTTTAAAAAGGCGATGCAAAAGATCGGCATGGACCTGCCGCAAAGCCAGTACGCCTACGACATGGACGAGGCACTAGCCGCAGCTGCAAATATCGGCTTTCCACTCATCATCCGCGCTAGCTATACTCTTGGCGGTGCAGGTAGCGGCGTAGCGTATAATATCGACGAATTTAAAGAACTAGCCCAAACCGGCCTAGACGCCAGCCCGATACATGAAATTTTGGTCGAGGAGAGCTTGCTAGGCTGGAAAGAGTACGAGATGGAGGTCATCCGCGACCGCAACGACAACTGTATCATCGTCTGCTCGATCGAAAACTTCGATCCCATGGGCGTGCATACGGGCGACAGTATCACGGTTGCGCCGGCTCTTACGCTAACTGATAAAGAGTATCAGGCGATGCGCGACGCGAGTTTTAAAATTTTACGCGAGATCGGCGTGGATACGGGCGGTAGCAACGTGCAGTTTGCTATAAATCCAAAAACCGGCCGCATGATCGTGATCGAGATGAACCCGCGCGTTAGCCGCAGCTCGGCGCTAGCAAGCAAGGCCACGGGCTACCCGATCGCCAAGGTCGCGACGCTACTAGCCGTGGGCTTTAGCCTGGATGAGATCAAAAACGACATCACCGGCACGCCTGCTAGCTTTGAGCCCGTCATCGACTATATCGTGACTAAGATCCCGCGCTTTACGTTTGAGAAATTCTCGGGCGCGAACCCGTATCTAGGCACCGCGATGAAGAGCGTGGGCGAGGTGATGGCGATCGGCAGGACATTTAAGGAAAGCATCCAGAAAGCGCTTTGCGGGGTGGAAAAGGACTATTACGGATTTAACTTCGTAAATTTGGAAAAAAATGCGCTTGTTTACGGGCTTAGAAACGCAAACGAAAGCCGCATTTTATACGTCGCGCAGGCATTTCGCGACGGCCTTAGCGTCGCCGAAGTGCACGAGATGAGCAAGATCGATCCGTGGTTTTTGGATCAAATTTGGCAGATAGTTAAATTTGAAGAACGCATCAATATGGACATCCTAAACGACGAGCCACTGCTAAGAGAGGCCAAAACGATGGGCTTTTCGGACAAGATGATCGCACATCTTATAAATTTAAAAGACAACCTTGATCTGGGTCAAAACGATATTTATTTTGCGCGCGAGAAAATGGGTATAAACCTCGAATACAACGAGGTTGATACATGCGCGGGCGAGTTTAAGGCGCTCACGCCGTATCTCTACTCAACGACGAATATCACGAAGCTGCCGTGCCTTTCGTCAAATTTCGCGGAGTCAAATTTGAACGCAAATTCGGCGCAAAAAGAGAAAAAAGTGATGATCATCGGCGGCGGTCCAAACCGCATAGGCCAAGGCATCGAGTTTGACTACTGCTGCGTGCACGCTAGCTACGCGCTACGCGACATGGGCGTAAAGACCATAATGTACAACTGCAACCCCGAAACCGTCAGCACCGACTACGACACGAGCGATATTTTGTACTTTGAGCCGATTGACTTCGAGCACGTTAGAGCCGTGATCGAGCACGAAAATCCGGACGGCGTGATCGTGCATTTCGGCGGTCAGACGCCGCTAAAATTCGCCAAACGCCTAAGCATAGCGGGCGCAAAAATCATCGGCACCAGCGCGCGCACGATCGACGTCGCCGAAGACCGCAAGAAATTTAGCGAATTTATCTCTAAAATAGGCGTCAAACAGCCGCGAAACGACACTGCTACAAGCGAAAAAGAGGCGCTAGAAAAGGCCGCCGCTATCGGCTATCCCGTACTAGTGCGCCCTAGCTACGTGCTAGGCGGCCGCGCGATGAGGCGGGTACATAGCGACGAGGAGCTACGCCTATACATGAGCGAGGCGGTCAAGGTTAGCAACCATTCGCCGGTGCTGATCGATAAATTTTTACAAGACGCCGTGGAGCTTGACGTAGACGCGATCAGCGACGGCAAGGACGTCTATATCGGCGCCGTGATGCAGCATATCGAGGAGGCGGGCATCCACAGCGGCGACAGCGCGTGCATACTGCCTCCGCTAAATTTGACCGCGCAGATGATCGAAAAGGTAGAAAACCAAACCCGCGACATCGCGCTAAATTTGGGCGTCGTGGGGCTCATGAATATCCAGTTTGCCATCTATGAGAACGAGCTTTTCATGATCGAGGTAAACCCGCGCGCCAGCCGCACGGTGCCGTTTGTTAGCAAGGCGACGGGCGTGCCGATGGCAAAGGTCGCCACGCGCGTTATGTGGCAAGGAAATTTGCGCGAGGCGCTTAAATTTTACGATAACTACGGCGCGGTTTACGAGGAGCGCGGCATACTCAAGCCTCGAGTGAAAAATCACGTCTGCGTAAAAGAAGCGGTATTTCCGTTTAACAAACTCTCTGGCGCGGATCTGATCCTGGGGCCTGAGATGAAAAGCACGGGCGAGGTCATGGGCATATCAAGCGATTTTGCAAAGAGCTTTGCAAAAAGCCAGATCGCCGCGAGTAACTCGCTTCCTACTAGCGGCCTAGTCTTTTTGACGCTAGCTGACGCGGACAAAAAATACGCCGCAAATTTGGCACGCGAGTTAATAAGCCTCGGCTTTAAAATCATCGCCACGGGCGGAACGTATAAAATTTTAAATGACGCGGGCGTAGAGAGCGAGTTCGTCTACAAAATCAGCGAAGGTCGCCCAAACGTCGAGGATAAGCTCAAAAACGGCGACATCGCGCTCGTCATCAACACCAGCGACAGCAAGTCAAACAGCGAGGACGGCAAGAAAATCAGGCAAAACATCATGCGATTTAGGATCCCGTATTTCACGACGATGTCGGCGGCTCTAGCGGCGGCTAAGTCGCTAAAAAGCGTGCAGGACGGCAGCGCGCTGGAGGTTAAGAGCCTGCAGGAGTATCTGGGCGGCGAGTAAGCGTGTGCCGGCAAATTTAAACGTCAAATTTGCCTTTGCGCCCAGTTTTTGCGTTAAATAAAAGCTTAAATTTAGCTCTCTAATTTCACGTCTGGAATTTGTTTAGATGAGATTAAATTTTACTTCTAGCGTTTTGGGCGATGCGAAATAGTAAAATTTTAGCTAAATTTTACACAGCAAAAAGGAGCGAAAATGTTTGATTTTAAAAAAGAGTTTAAAGAGCTTTATGCGCCAAAGCAGACGCCGCAAATTTTAATCGTCCCGCCTGCAAATTTCGTCTGCGTTCGCGGCGAGGGCGATCCAAACGAGCCAAGCAGCGCGTATCAGCGCGCGATAGAGGTGCTTTACGCCGTGAGTTACGCGCTAAAAATGAGCTATAAAACGGATTATAAAATAGATGGCTTTTTTGAATACGTCGTGCCGCCGCTAGAGGGATTTTGGCGGCAAAGCGGCTCGGCTTGCGGCGAGGCAGACTACGCTAGAAAGAGCGATTTTAGCTGGATTAGCGCGATTAGACTGCCAAATTTTATCGCGCGAGAAAATTTCGACTGGGCGGTAGAGCAAGCCGCAAAAAAGAAAAAGATCGACTGCGGCGCGACGGAGTTTTTGAGGATAGATGAAGGTCTTTGTGCGCAAATTTTACACATAGGCAGCTTTGACGACGAGCCAGGGAGTGTTGCTAAAATAGACGAGTTTATCGTCGCAAACGGCTATGCAAAGGACTTTGGCGAGCAAAGGGCGCATCACGAAATCTACCTAAGTGACCCCAGAAAAACCGCGCCGCAAAAATGCAAAACGATAATTAGACTACCGATTAGAAAAATTTAGTAGCGACGCGGTTTCTAAGTAAAGCTATAGTACTTGCTCGAGACTCGCCTTTTTATTGTGCCGATTTGCAAAATAGAGTAGATTAAGAAAAATTATGTCGATTGCAGCGCGTAGAGATTAAATTTAAGCGAGATTATAGAGCTTGGCGGTGCGCTACACTGCATAACGGCAGAGAAATTTGGGCGGTAAAGTTACCACCTTATTTACTATTTTTTTTGGGGATAATTTCTTTATTAAAGTCGAATTCCCAAATTTTTGGGTCTGGCACGTCTTTTATTTCTTCTTTGCTATACCCAATAGCCTTTAGTCTTTCATTCCAAGTCCTTCTAATGCCTTCAGCAATAGACTTAAATTCCCTTGGCGAAAACTCATCGGTTTTTGCATTATTGCACCAGTAGCAAGCCATGCAACAATTCTCTTTGCTATACTCTAAATTTGGTAGCTTCCTATCTATCTCTAGCGTATATCCGCGCGTATCGCTTCTTTTATTGTTTAACTTGCCTCTTTTACCAAGCTCTTCAATCTGAACTAGACTTATGCCACAGTATGAGCAAGTTGTCTTTGCAAGCATCTCATCAAATTCTTTTTCAGTAAATTTTTTCCTAAAATCCTCTTCGTACTCTTTTTCTAATTCTTCTAAAATTTTTGGAAAATCTTTGGATTTTTGAACAAAATATTGTCTTTGCTCTACCACCATGATATTTAACACCTTTCCCTTATGCTTTATTTTGCTCTCATCGCTGTTTAGCTCTAGTTGATAGTATCTACTGCTGTATAAATTTGCCACTTCATTGGTGATTTTAAAATCCTTAAATTCCTTTTTTATCGTCTCAATATTACTCTCGATATAGTAATCCTTGTATCCTTTTTCGTCTGAGTTGTCCCAAGAAAAAGCCTTGTCAAACAAAAATAGCTGAACTTTCGTTTTAAAGCTATCTTCCATTTTAGTTTTATATTTCTTTGTCATCTTTTCTCCTTCATCAAAATTTTTGTCATTATACAGCGTTTTTACGACTTTGACCGCTACGAGGCAGTATAGGCGTTTGTATACCTGTAGCTCGACTCTGCTCGAACTAAAATTTAAAATCTCATTCTTGGCCGGTCCAAAAATTTAAATAGCCATTTACGCTCGCCTCAAATCCTCCCCAAACCCCAAATTTAACCCCAGCTTAAGCATAAGCTTATATACTTTGGCTTTAAATTTAAGGCGGCAAATGAGATCTCAGAGCGAATTTTTTGGCGTATTTATCACCCTTCTTGGCGGCGTATTATGGGGCTTTAGCGGAGTTTGCGGGCAGTATCTGTTCACGCAAAAAGGCGTCAGCGCCGACTGGCTCGTGCCATACCGCCTGAGCCTTGCGGGGCTTGCGATGGTGGCGTATTATTTAGCGCGTTCGCCGCGCGCAGCCCTCGCACCGCTAAAAGATCGCGCGCTATTGCCGCAGCTGCTCATCTATGCCGTATTTGGGCTCATGATGACGCAGTATGCGTATTTTTACAGCATCGAGCTCTCAAATGCCGCCGTCGCGACCGTGATCCAGTACTCTGCGCCCGCGCTCATCCTTGCCGTAGTTTGCTTTTTGGAGCGACGCGCACCCAAAAAGGTCGAGCTCATCGCGCTTATTTTAGCGGTGCTTGGCGTCATGCTGCTAGCCACTCACGGCGATCTGGGATCGCTGGTTATCAGCGCGGAGGCGCTGGTTTGGTGCCTCATTAGCGCGCTTGGCGTCGTGATTTATAGTCTCATCCCCGCGAAGCTAAATCAAAAATACCCCGTCCCGTTAAATTTAGGCTGGGGCATGGCGATCGGCGGCGGCGTGCTCGCGCTTTACACGCGGGTTTGGCAGCTAGGCGGTGTGAGCGACGCAGACGGCTTTGCGGCGCTTGCCGCGGTGGTGATCCTGGGCACGATATGCGCGTTTAGCTTTTACATGACTGGGCTAAAGATAATAGGCGCGAGCAGGGCGAGCATGATCGCTTGCATCGAACCGGTGAGCGCCGCGGCGTTTGCCTATTTTTGGTTGGGGACGGAGTTCGTGTTTCTTGATTTTGCGGGCTTTACTCTCATTATCTCGTGCATATTTTTGCTAGCTAAAGATAGGAAAAAGGCGTAAATTTGGAGGAGAGATGATCTATTTGGCGCAGACCGATACGACGGCGGGATTTTTGAGTAAGGATTTTCGCGAGATAAACGCACTCAAACGCCGAGCGGCGGACAAACCCTGCCTCATAACGACGGCAAAGCTTAGCGAGCTAAAAAATCTCGCTCGCGTGCCCGCTAAATTTAAAAATTTAGTGCGCCGCGCGAGGAAAACGACGTTTTTATATCCGAACGCCAAAGCCGTGCGCGTCGTGAAAGAGTGCGCTCACGAGGAGTTTTTACGTAAATTTGACTGGCTCTACTCCAGCAGCGCAAATTTAAACGGGCAAAATTTCGACGAAGCCTGGGCAAAAGCGGCGGCGGATCAGGTCGTGGATAAAAATTTCAGCCAAAACGCAAGCTCGAAAATTTATAAAATTTCAAAAACGCGCCTAAAACGGCTGAGGTAATCCACCCGAATTTACTCTCGTTTTTTCGACCCTCTACCCCAAATTTCACTCAAATTTAACCGTCCTTTGGCTAAGATTTCGCAATTTTAGTCATAAGCAAAAGGATCAAATTTGCACACTCTACTTAAAATCCTAAAAAACATCATCAAAGGCATATTTTATATAGCCGTCTTTCTGGGCTTTTTTATCCTAGCGGTTAGGTTTGAAGTCGGCTCGAAATCAAAGTCGGTCTCCTCTAGTTATACCGTAACCGCAGACACTAAAATAGACCCGAACTCCGAGCTAGCCAAATACGTAACGCAAGAGGAGATAGAGGCGTTTAGATTTG
>NZ_CALIAV010000017.1 GCF_938045625.1 uncultured Campylobacter sp. | reverse complement strand
CGAAGCCGCGCTTAGCTCGCTCTACGGCGTACAGATCAAAACGGCGGAATTTGACGTTGCGGGCGAGCAAATCCCCAGCATCACGCAAATTTTCAGCGCGCAGGTGAGGTAGTTTTAGTGTTTTAATCGGCAAAATTTGAACTGTGTGTAAAATTTCATGTATTTTAAATTTTGCGAGCTCATAAATTTGCCGATTTTTTAATTTTAGATAGATAAATCGTGCAGATTACGAGTTTTACGACTTTTATTCATCTCGTGCGTGCTGCCTAAATTTACACGACGCTAAACTATATTTTACGCTCGCGGCCTTAAATCATCTTTCACCTTATGCACTCAAATTTGACGCAAACGATCTCTTTTCGACGGCTCGCAACTTTGCCTTTTGTATTTTAGATCGCGATTATTCGCCTGTCTAGTTGGGTTAAATTTAATAAAAATTTTAAGCTTGTTTGTGTAAAATTTTTATTAAGTTAATAAAAGGCAAAATATGCAAGAAAACTTTATAAGACGTATAAGTACGGCAAGGGCGCTCGGTATGACGTCGGGGATTTTGGTTATTTTAAATTTACTCTCGCAAGAGATGGTTTTACCCAAAAGCCTCTTTGATATCGCAACGAGCGCGCGCGTAGCGATGTTGTTTGTCTCCGTCATCTGCCTTTACGGCGCGATATCAAAGGTAAACAAACTCGCAGGCGGAGGCGTATTTAAGCTTTACCGCATTTTTATCGCTATTAGCAGCACAATGATTTTGCTAAGTTTTAGCACTAACTACGCACCAACTAGCACGCACAAGGTCCTATTTTTCATCATTTGCGGCACGGCGGTGCTTGCGTTTTTGCTTTGGATAAAGGTAAATTTAAAACTCGGCGCTGTCACGCAAAACGCCCTATTTTCAGGCTACGCAGTGCTTTGCGTAGTCGGCACGCTCATAGCCGCGGCGCTAAAGCTTTTATTCAACAAAGCCCTGCGCGATCCATACCCTATCGAGCTTGCGGTGCTTGGTATCTACCTGGCGCTGGGGTTTATCTATGTGCTTGCCTGGTCGAGAGTGGATTACGTCGAAAACCGCAATCAAGACTAAGCCAAATTCGTCAAATTTGCGTTTTAGGCAAATTTAGACGATAAAAAATCGCGCGGCTATACTAAGCCCGTCCAAATTTAAGCCAGGTCAAATTTAAATTTATCGCAAATCTGCAAATTTGAGCTAACTACAGCTTTAAATTTGACCCCGTAAAACTCCAAATTTAGCTCGTAAAATGCGCCTAAAAACTTTGCTTCCATTACGTCTGCTTCGTATTTTTCGCCGCTTATGATTAGCTCCGGGCGAAACATAAAATTTCTTTGCTCCAGCCACAATCTAAATTCGGCCGGCAAATTTTGCGCATCCCGCTCATCGATCAAATTCATATCGCCCAAAAAGCAGGCGATCTCGTAAGAAGCTGGGCTAAAATACAGCTCCCTAGGCGCGCCAAAAGCCAAGACCTTGCCGCTTTTTATCAGCGCGATTTTGTCGCTTAGCAAAAAGGCGTCCTCCTTGTCGTGCGTTACCATGACCGCGCTGATGCCGTTTGCCTTTATCATCTGTTTTAGCTCGCCTCTTAGCGTGCTTTTTAGGTTGCGATCGAGATTAGCGAAGGGTTCGTCGAGCAAAAGCAGCTTTTCGCGGTTAGCCACAGCTCTGGCAAAGGCCGTTCTTTGCGCTTGACCGCCCGAAATTTGATCGGGAGTTTTGTCTTTTAGCTCGGCGATTTTAAATTTCTCCAGCAGCCGCGCGCTCCTTTGGGCTCGCTCGGCGCTAGGCAGCCGCCACAGCGCAAATTCCACGTTTTTGCAAACGCTTAAATGAGGAAAAAGCGCGTAGCTCTGAAACATCATCGCCGTACCGCAGCCTTCTTTTACTACGATTTGCCCGCCGCTTGGCGTCTCAAGCCCCGCGATAATGCGCAAAAGCGTGCTTTTGCCGCAGCCGCTATCGCCTAAAATGCTTAAAAATTCGCCCTCGTTAAGGCTTAAATTTACGTCCTTTAAAACCTCTAAATTTCCGAATTTCTTGTTTAAATTTACTATTTTTAAAATTTCAGCCATGTTTTTATCTTTCTTGTTTTTTTCTGGAGATTATTTCTAGCCAAAGGACGGCGACTAGCGACATCGAAACGATGAGAAACGACGGTAGAGCCGCAGCATAAAGCCTCTCGTCAGCCGCGTAAAAAAACGCTCTAATACTAAGCGTCTCAAAACCCAAAGGCCGCAAAATGAGGCTAAGCGGCAGCTCCTTAATGATGTCGATAAAAACGACGATGAGCGAGAGAAAGAAAAAGTGGCGAAGCAGCGGAAAATGCACTTTGAAAAACAAATTTAACCGCGAGCCGTTTAGCAAAAGCGCGGCGTCGTCGATATTTGCCGGGACCTTAGCGTATCCGCTCTCGACGGCATATATCGAGGTCGCCAAAAACCGCACGACGTATCCGAAAATCAGCACCACAAAGCTGGACGAGAGCAGATGGGTGTCAAAATTTCGGTCAATATAACCAAAAACTATCATCACGCAAAGCCCGATACTAGCGCCAGGCAGCGCGTAGCCTAGCGAGACAGATTTTAGCAAAAAGGTATTTAGCGCTTTGTTTTTTATAAGTCTAGTCGCAAAAACGAGAAAAAAGCTTACCGCCGTGATGAGTATCGCCGCACCCGCAGCCATCAGAAGCGAATTTAAAGCCATCTGCACGAACTCAAATTTAAAGCTACCCAGCTCGTGAATACTCCAATACAAAAGCCAGTTAAAAGGAAATACAAATGCCAGACAAAACACGCTCGCGCACCATAAAAACGCCGCTGCCGAGCCGAATTTGCCAAGCTCGCGCTTTTGCGTAAATTTGGAGGTGTCGTGCGTGGAGAAGCTGTATTTTTTAGAGTTTTTATTAACGTGCTCAAATATCATCAAAACAAATACGAACATCATCAAAAGCCCCGCTAGTACGGATGCCGAATACGAGTCGCCCATGTCAAACCATAGCTTAAAAATGCCCGCGCTAAAAGTCTCTACGCCGTAATACGCAGCCGTGCCGTAGTCGCTAAGCGTCTCCATGAGCACGAGCATCGCTCCGCCCACGATCGCCGGACGCGAGAGAAATATCGCAACCCTAAAAAATACGGCGGTGCCTGAGAGCTTGTAAATTTTACAAACGTCGTAAATCGCTGCGGACTGCGTTTTAAACGAGGTTTTAGCAAACATATAGATGTACGGATAAAGCGACAACGAAAGCACAAAAATCGCTCCGTAAATGTTCATAAACTCCAGTCTAAAACCGAAAATTTGATGAAAATATCCGCCGTAATCCATAATCCCGGCGTAGCAAAAGCTAAATATATAAGCAGGAATCGCAAACGGAAGGATGAGGGCATATTCAAAGAAATTTGATAGCGCAAAGCGGTAGTTCGCCACCAGCCACGCCGAAACCACGGCGATAACGAGACTAAGCGCCAAAACGCCCGCCGCAACCGCAAAAGTACCTTGAATATACCTCATAAAAAGATACTTAAAAAAGTGCTCGAGCAAGGAGTAGTCGCCCAAAGCGATCTCGAAAAATATGCTAAAAATGGGGATCAAAACGATAAGGGCGATAAAGATCGCCCCGAATTTTACTTTCATTATTTCCAGCCGGCTACGTCGTAAATTTTAATAGCCTCGTTCGTGTTTTGCACGCTCTTATAAAGCGGAGTGGAGTCTTCTTTAAATTTGCCAAAGCCTTTTACGATGTCGCTAGGCTCGACCTCTGCGTTGATCGGATACTCGAAATTTATACCCGCTAGTATCTTTTGCGCCTCAGGGCTAACCATAAACTCCATAAATTTAACTGCGTTTTCTTTATTTTTAGCAGCTTTTGTTAGCGCGATACCGCTGATGTTTACGTGCGTACCGCGGTTGTCCTGATTTGGGAAAATTATACCCAAATTTTTCGCAGCCTCGACGTCTTCGGCTTTTGGAGAGGTTAGCATGAGGCCTATGTAGTAGGTGTTCATAACCGCTACGTCGCCCTCGCCTGCATAGATGGCCTTAGCCTGGTCTCTATCGCCGCCTTTTGGATCGCGGGCAAGATTTTTTAGCGTGCCTTCCGCCCATTTAGTGGCTGCGTCTTTGCCGTCAGCCTCGATGATAGCCGCTAGCAGCGACTTGCTATACGGAGCCGTCGCGCTTCTGATTAGCAGTTTGCCTTTTAGCTCTGGTTTTGTTAGATCCTCGTAGTCCTTTATGCCTTTAGGATCGAAGTCTCTTTTATCGTAAACGATGATTCTAGCGCGTTTTGAGATAGCAAACCACTGGCCGTCGTTGTCTCTATACTGCTCAGGCACGATTTTTTCTAGAGTTTCTGATTTGACCGCTTGCAACACGCCTTTAGTCTTTGCGGTGTAGAAATTCCCCGCGTCTGCGGTGATAAAGATATCCGCCGCGGAGCTATCCCCTTCTACTTCAAGCTTTTTGATTAGCTCGCCGGCTTTTGCCTGCGTGGCGTTTACCTTGATACCCGTCTTTTGCTCAAAAAGCTTATAAAGCTCGCTGTCGGCGTCATAGTGGCGCGCAGAGTAGATATTTACCTCCGCGGCAAACAAAAAGCTTGAAAGCAAGCTAAGCGCGAAAAAACTTTTTTTCATTTTTATCCTTTGTATTGATATGGATTTGCGATTATAGCGTCTATCTTATGAAAGTAATATTAATTATTAGAAAAGAAAAATTTATTCAGGAGTGATTTTAGAATGACAAAATATTTAAAATTGAGTGCTAATATTCGCGCCGTCAAATTTAAGGAGAGAAAATGAGAAAATTTATACTTTTAGGAGCGGCTGCAGCGATGGCTTTTGCGGAAATTTCTACAGTTCAAGTTAGTCCCGAGGCGATCAAAAACTACGAGCAAATCGTTGATATCAGGACGCCTGCTGAGTGGATGGAAACGGGCGTGATAAAGGGTGCAAAGACTATCACTTTTAACGCAACTGATAAAGAGGGATTTTTGAACGAGCTTAAAGCCAAAGTCGATCTAAAAAAACCGGTCGCGCTCATATGCAGAAGCGGACGCAGAAGCGCTGCGGCGGCGATGATGATAGATTCGCCGGAACTAAATATAATAAATCTTGACGGCGGTATGGGTAGCCTCATAAATCAAGGCTACGAAACCGTGCCGTATCAAAAATAATCCACAAATTTTACTTTATAAATTTCGTCCGTCAGGCTTAAATTTGCGCTAAATTTTAAGCTTGGAGGCGCTGATTTGTGCTCTACTCGCGCGTAAGACGGCGGTAAATTTTAAATTTGTCGCCGTTTTTTACAAATTTAATAAAACAAAACACATCTACTTTAAATTTTAGCAAGCACAAATTTGACGAATTTCATCAAATTTAACCCAAATTTACGCCAAAAATAGTCTCGGCTTTAGCTTTAGCAGGCAAACATACGCCGCCAGCGCGCTTTGCTCTCTTATATAGTTGCGGTCGCCGTTTAAATTTAGCCTCTCGATCATGCACTCGCCGTCTTTTGCACAAGCTCCTACAAATACCGTTCCCACGGGCTTTGCCTCGCTGCCGCCGTCAGGTCCCGCGATGCCGCTGATAGCTAGAGAAAAGTCCGATTCGCTCGCCTTTAGCGCGCCTTTTAGCATCGCCATCACGCACTGCTCGCTCACCGCGCCGTAGGTTTGTAAAATCTCATCGCTAACGCCCAGCCAGTCGCGTTTCATCTCGTTTGCGTAGGTCACTAGCGAGCCGTTAAACGCCGCCGAAACTCCGGCAAAAGCTCCAAATTTAGCCGCGGCAAGTCCGGCCGTACAAGACTCGGCAAATGTAAGCTTTAGCCCGCTTGCTATAAGTGTGCTCGCAACGTGACGAAAAACATCCTCGCCCTCAAAAAATTTGCCCGAAAAGAGATTTTTCGCGCCGTTTATAAAGCCGCTGGTTTGGCCGAATTTGTTTGCTTCCACTCTGATTAGAGCCAAATTTGATAAAATTTGAGACGAATAAATCTGCACTTCATAGGTTTTTGCCAGCGGTTCGAGCAGGATTTTCGCGCTCTCCTCGTCGATATCTACTAGATGAAAATATCCAAAATCTCGCTGCGTTTTGATATCTATGGCAGGCAGTTTTTGGTTCGCGTCAGCCTTTAGCAAATTTACGTAAGTTTGATTTAGTTTGATTAAAAATCCATCGTCGCTAAATTTTTCAGCCCTGCTGGGAGCTAGCATTTGCGGGGATTTTAGCTCCAAAATATCGCCGCTTAAAGTAGCTAAAATTTTTGCCGCGACGGAGCAGTTTTGACTCGACGCGTAGATGCAAAGGCTGTCCGAACGCGCGCAAAGATGCTCGATGATAAACGGCAGCTCCTTGTCGCTTTTGCTAACGAACCTAAACTCGCCAAGCTCGCCGAAATGCCGCTTGTAAGCGCAAAAAATATAATCTAAAAAAGGCGCGTTTACGCCGATATCTTCGCCGATGATCAGTAGTGCGTTTTTCACTGTTTTCTCCTTTAAAAGCTAAAAATATCTTACATAAATTTAGCTTAAAATAGCGTTTTTTCAGTAGCGTTTAATCGCCGTTTGGATAGAATCTACCAATTTTTTACTTCAAGGCGAACCTATGGATTACAAAGATACGTTATTGCTTCCAAACACCGAATTTCCCATGCGCGGCAACCTGCCGGAAAACGAACCCAAACGCTTAAAATCGTGGTTTGACGATAGAAAAATCTACGAAAAAATGAAAGCTAAAAGGCAAAAAGCCGCTAAAAGCTTCACTCTGCACGACGGCCCTCCATATGCCAACGGCAACATCCACATCGGACACGCGCTAAACAAAACCCTAAAAGACATCATCGCAAAAACGCACTATTTCTTTGGCGAAAACGTGAGATTTACGCCAGGCTGGGACTGCCACGGACTACCGATCGAGCAGCAAGTCGAGGTAAAACTGGGCGACAAGAAAAAAAGCCTGAGCAAAACGCAGATCCGCGAGCTTTGCCGCGAACACGCCAGAGAGTTTATCGAGGTGCAAAAGGAGAGCTTTAAACAGCTTGGCGTCGCCAGCGACTGGGATGACCCGTATCTAACGATGAAATTTAAATTTGAAGCCGAAATTTACAAAACGCTTTGCAAGGTCGCCAAACGCGGACTTTTGATCGAGCGAAGCAAGCCGGTATACTGGAGCTGGGCGGCTAGAAGCGCTCTAGCCGAGGCAGAGGTCGAGTACGAGGATAAAGAGGACTACAGCATCTACGTCGCGTTTAAGCTAGGCGAGGAAGCCGCCGCAAAAATCGGCGCAAAAGACGCTAGCGCGGTCATCTGGACGACCACGCCTTGGACGCTGCCGGCAAACCAAGCCATCTCGCTAAATCCAAATGAAATTTACGTTTTGACGGCTGAAAATTTGATATTTGCCAAAGAGATGCTAAGCGAGCTGGAAAAAGAAGGGCTAACCAAGGGCGAAATTTTAAAAGAATTCGCCGCAGCCGAGCTTGAAAACCTGCACGCGGTAAATCCGTTAAACGGCAGAAAATCGCTATTTATCCTAGGCGATCACGTCACTATGGACGGCGGTACGGGACTAGTTCACACAGCTCCCGGTCACGGCGAAGACGACTATCACGTGGGCCTAAAATACGGCATCGAAGTCATCATGCCCGTCGATGAAGGCGGCCTGTACGACGAGACGCTAAAGGCCAAAAAGTTATTCCCCGATGACGTAGTAGACGAACTAATCGGCATGCATATCTTTAAAGCCAACGAGAAAATTTTAGAGCTTCTAGGCCCAAATTTGCTAAAAGTTAGCAAATTCGTCCACTCATATCCATTTTGCTGGAGAACGCACAAGCCAGTCATCTACCGCGCTACGAAGCAGTGGTTTATCGCCATGGATGAGCCAAAAATCGAGGGCAAAACGCTACGAGAAGTCGCGCTAAAAGAGCTTGAAAACGTCAAATTTTACCCTGCAAGCGGCGTAAAAAGGATAGGCTCGATGATAGAAAATCGTCCCGACTGGTGCATCTCGCGCCAACGCGACTGGGGCGTGCCGATAGCGTTTTTTAGACATAAGGATACCAAAGAGCCGATATTTGACGATGAAATTTTAGATAACGTCGCAGCGATATTTGAGCAAAAAGGCGCGGACGCGTGGTGGGACAGCGAGATAAAAGATCTCCTGCCGGCAAACTGCAAATACGATCCGCAAAATTTAGAAAAAGTGATGGATATCCTGGATGTCTGGTTTGACAGCGGCTCGACGTGGGCTGCTGTGCTAAAAAGCGGCGACTACGATGCGGGCAGCTATCCTGCGGATATGTATCTAGAGGGTAGCGATCAGCACAGAGGCTGGTTCCAAAGCTCATTACTGCTAAGCTGCGCTGCACAAGGACGAGCGCCGTATAGAAGCGTGCTCACGCATGGCTTTACTGTCGACGAAAACGGTCAAAAGATGAGTAAGAGCAAAGGCAACGTCGTGGCTCCGGCGGACGTCGCTAAAACCTACGGCGTGGAAATTTTACGCCTTTGGGTTGCGCTTAGCGACTACTCCAGCGACCTAAAAATCAGCGAAAACATCCTAAAACAAGTAAGCGAGCAGTACCGAAAAATACGCAATACGATAAGATTTCTGCTAGCCAACGTAAACGATCTAGAGGATATCGAAACGTCAAATTTCAACATCCTAGACCGCTGGATACTAAGCCGCGCGAAAAAGGCATTTGACGAGGCCGAAACGGCGTTTAGGAACTACGACTTTTCAAAGGGCTTTAGCCTGCTGATGAACTTCCTAAGCGCCGATTTAAGCGGCATATATCTTGATATCTGCAAAGACCGCCTATACTGCGACGCCAAAGACAGCGACACTCGCCGCTCGGCTCAAAGCGCGATGGCGCTAATCACCAGGGCGCTCCTACCGCTCATCGCTCCGACGCTCACGTACACCGTGGACGAGGTGATGGACTATGCGCCTGAGATCATCAAAAACGGCGCGGCAGACGCCTTTGATCTAGAATACGCGCCGCTAGAGTTTGAGTTCAACGTAGACGACGAGCTACTAGTCGCTAGCCGAGAGAAATTTTTCGAACTAATTGACGTACTCAAAAAAGACAAAAAGATAAAATCAACCCTCGAGCTCGTGCTACAAACCAGCTCAAATTTGATCCTGAGCGAGGATATAAACGAGATAAGCGACTGGTATATGGTTAGCGACGTCCAGAGCCTAGACGGCAGCGATAGCCTAGCCGAATTTGACGTCGGAAACGATAAATTTAAACTCGTTTTATCGACGCGCCACAAGTGCCCGAGATGTTGGAAATTTACCGCTAAGCACGACGGAGAAACCTGCCCGAGATGCGAAAAGGTACTAAAAAATGTCTGAGCCCATCTCCGCTTGGCTCGTCGCGGCAACTATCGCGGCCATCCTCGCGGTCACAGCCGCGGGTATCGTAGCGGTAATAAAATTTAAGGATAAAAAATGATAACTTTAAAAGAGGCTCTAAAGCTAAGCGCCGGCGAAGTAGCCGAGCTTAGAAACGAGCTGGAAAAGAAAATTTTCGCAGATAGAGAGCTTGGCGCCTATGTCGAGCAGTTGGCAAATTTGCCGCTTGATAAACTGGGTGCGGGCGTACCGATCGCTATAAAAGACAACATCCAGGTAAAAGGATGGAGCGTAACGAGCGCGTCTAAAATTTTACAAGGCTACATCGCGCCTTATAACGCGACGGTTATAGAAAAGCTGCTAGCAGCGGGCTTGGCGCCGTTTGGCCGTACGAATATGGACGAATTTGCCATGGGAAACACGACCGAAAACAGCTACTACGGCAAAACGCTAAATCCCCTAAACCGCGAGAGAGTACCGGGCGGTAGCTCGGGTGGTTCGGCTGCCGCGGTCGGCGCAGGACTAGCGGTGGCTGCTCTAGGAAGCGATACAGGCGGCTCGATACGCCAGCCTGCAGCATTTTGCGGCTGCGTGGGGCTAAAGCCGACCTACGGACGCGTGAGCCGCTACGGCCTGGGCTCATACTCTAGCTCACTAGATCAGATCGGCCCGATAACGCAAAACGTCGAGGATGCCGCGATCTTGTACGACATCATCGCAGGACACGACGACAAAGACAGCACGAGCGCGGATATCAAATTTGAAAGCGTAGCGGACAAACTAAACGCGGACAAAAAACTCACGATCTGCGTCATCGAAAACTACATAAACGAAGCCTCGGAAGAGACCAAAAAGGCGCTTTTAAAAGCGGTCGAAATTTTAAAAGCC
The DNA here is from genome assembly GCF_938045625.1 of uncultured Campylobacter sp. Lineage (GTDB taxonomy): Bacteria > Campylobacterota > Campylobacteria > Campylobacterales > Campylobacteraceae > Campylobacter_A. The sequence continues at coordinate 4,205 of NZ_CALIAV010000017.1, read as the reverse complement.
GCAGGCCACAAAATAATCTATAAAAATTTAGAAAACTCAAAATGCGACATCGCAACCTACTACATCATCGCCACCGCCGAAGCTAGCGCAAATCTCAGCCGCTACGACGGAGTGAGATACGGACGCAGAGCCGAAGCTAAAAATTTAAAAGAACTCTACATCAACTCTCGCTCGGAAGGGTTCGGCGAAGAGGTAAAAAAGCGAATTTTACTTGGTACTTTCGTGCTTAGCAGCGGTTACTACGACGCGTATTACATTAAGGCACAAAAAGCTCGCGCCCACACTAAGGCCAAGTATGAGCAAATTTTGAACGAATGCGACCTCATTTTGATGCCTGTCGCCCCTAGCACGGCGTATAAATTTGGCGAGCTAAAAAACCCGCTAGATTCCTATCTATCAGATATCTATACGATCAGCGTAAATTTAGCCGGCTTGCCTGCCATCTCGGTTCCGGTGGCAAAAGACGCGGACGGCCTAAACGTCTCTGCTCAGCTCATTGCAAAGGCGTGGGACGAAAAAACGCTGCTAGAAGGCGCACTTAGTTTAGAAAACTCTATAATATAAAAGGATAAACGCATGAAGATAGTTACGAAGGCTCTCACCTTTGACGACGTTTTACTCGTCCCACAGTACTCCGAAATTTTGCCTAAACAAGTAGACATAAAAACGCGCTTTAGCAGAAACGTGGAGCTAAATATCCCGATTGTATCGGCTGCGATGGACACCGTCACCGAGCACCGCGCGGCGATCATGATGGCACGTCTGGGCGGTATCGGCGTCATACATAAAAATATGGACATACAAAGCCAGGTCAAAGAGGTTCGCCGCGTGAAAAAAAGCGAAAGCGGCGTGATCATCGACCCTATCTCCATCTCGCCAAACGCCAGCGTAGGCTCCGCACTTGATATGATGGCAGATCTACACATCTCGGGCGTTCCGGTCGTGGATGAGGAAAATAAACTAATAGGAATCCTAACCAACCGCGATTTGAGATTTGAAAACGACAGAAGCGTCCTCGTAAAAGATAGGATGACTAAAGCTCCGCTAATCACGGCTCCAAAGGGCTGCACGCTAGACGACGCGGAGAAAATTTTCTCTCAAAACCGCGTAGAAAAGCTACCTATCGTCGATAAAGACGGCCACCTAGAAGGCCTCATAACCATAAAAGATCTAAAAAAACGCAAAGAGTATCCAAACGCAAACAAAGACGCATACGGCAGGCTCCGCGTAGCAGCAGCCATCGGCGTCGGGCAAATAGACAGAGCAAAAGCTCTAGCGGAAGCCGGCGTAGACGTCATCGTCATAGACTCCGCTCACGGCCACTCAAAAGGCGTACTAGACACGCTAAGACAGGTTAAAGCCGAGCTAAAAGTGGACGTCGTTGCGGGAAATATCGCAAATCCAGCCGCCGTCAAAGACCTAGCAGAAGCAGGCGCCGACGGTATCAAAGTAGGCATAGGACCGGGCTCCATCTGCACCACTCGCGTAGTAGCAGGCGTTGGCGTACCTCAAATTTTCGCCGTCGATAGCTGCTCGGCCGAAGCTGCAAAATACGGTATCCCAGTCATCGCAGACGGCGGACTAAAGTATTCGGGCGACGTGGCTAAAGCCCTAGCCGCAGGCGCTAGCTGCGTGATGGCGGGTAGCTTGCTAGCGGGCTGCGAAGAGACTCCGGGCGAGGTGATAACTTTCCAAGGACGCCAGTACAAAGTCTACCGCGGCATGGGAAGTATCGGCGCGATGACAAAAGGCAGTAGCGATAGGTACTTCCAAGAAGGCACCGCGCAAGACAAACTCGTACCGGAAGGCATCGAGGGTCGCGTACCGTTTGCCGGCAGTATAAAAGAGGTTGTACATCAGCTAGTTGGCGGCCTACGAAGCGCGATGGGCTACATGGGTTCAAAAGATATCAAAACCCTTCAGGAAAAAGCCCAGTTCGTTGAGATCACGAGTGCTGGATTAAAAGAGAGCCACGTTCACGACGTCGTCATCACGCAAGAAGCCCCTAACTACAAAGTCAATTAGTGCTAAATTTAAAAACCGGCAAAGTAAAATTTGACGAGCCGCTCTATCTGGAGAGCGGCCGAATTTTACCCGAATTTGAGCTTGCCTACGAAACATACGGAGAGCTAAACCAAGATAAAAGCAACGTCATAGTCGTCTGTCACGCGCTAACTGGCAGCCACCACGCCGCAGGCAGATACGAAAACGAGCAGAAATTTGGCTGGTGGGACGCGCTAGTGGGCGAAGGCAAAGGCATAGATACGAGCAAATTTTTCGTCATCTGCGTAAATATCCTCGGCTCAAATTTCGGCTCTACAAATCCCCTAAGTATCGAAAAAAGCACGGGCAAGCAGTATCGTTTACGCTTTCCAGTGCTAACCATCAGCGACGTCGTAAAGGCGCAGATGAGGCTTTTTGAGCACTTAGGCATAGAGCGAGCACATGCGGTCGTGGGCGGTAGCCTAGGCGGCATGCAGGCGCTTTGTTTTGCGATCGAATTTCCAAATTTCGCCAAAAACGTCATCATCCTAGCCAGCACCTATCAGAGCAAGGCCTGGGCGATCGCGTTTAACAAAATAGCGATCGAGGGCATCCTACGCGATCCTGGCTTCAAAGACGGACAATACGACGAAAACGACATCGCCGCTAAGGGGCTAACCGGCATGGCACTAGGACGTATGGCGGGGCACATCAGCTTTCTCTCGCCTAGCTCCATGGACTCAAAATTCGGCCGCAACTACGTAGAGACCGACGGCCTTTACGAGCTTACGGGCCGGTTTCAGGTCGATCGCTATATGGAGTACAACGGCCACGGCTTTCCAAAGCGCTTTGATCCGCTGAGCTACCTTTATATCGTAAAGATGATGAATATCTTTGACTGTACGCGCCACTACGATGACCTCGCGCACGCTCTTTTGCCTATTTGCGCTAAAGTTACGCTGGTCGCATTTAGCGGCGATATGCTGTTTCCGCCAAGCTGCATGCGCGAAATGCACGAGACGCTGTGCGGCATCGGCAAGGCGTGCGATTATCACGAGATAGACAGCGACTACGGCCACGACGCGTTTTTGGTCGAAGTAGATAAATTTGAAAAAATCATAAAAAAGGTTTTAGATGAGTGAAAATTTAAGCGAGGATTTTGAAAGCAAACTCGCCAAAGCAAATGAAATTTTAAAACAGCTCGGCGATGAAAATTTGAGCCTAGAACAAAGCGTCAAGCTGCATAAAGAGGGTAAAAAGCTACTCGAGGAAGCAGACAATATCCTACAAAACGCAAAGCTAGTGGTAAAGGATGCAGACGATGAATAGCGCAGCCGTTTGCGCCCTGCAGCTACCGACTCAGCCCATGAGCGAGTCGCGGCTGGATTATTATTTTAGGATTTGCGCCGATGAGGGCGCTAGGCTCGTGGTGCTCGGAGAGTACGTACTAAACAGCTTTTTTAAAGAGCTCGAGCTCATGCCCAAAAGCCTCATCAAAGAACAAAGCGAGCGCAAAAAACACGCGCTTGCCGCAATGGCGCAAAAATACAATCTAGAAATCCTAGCCCCGCTCGTGTTACCAAAAGGCAAAGGCTTCATTAAGGTCGCGGCTAGATTTAGCCCTGCGTCGTCGCGCTTTTACGAGCAGCAGATCCTGATGCCCTACGCGCACTGGAACGAGGCGAAATTTTTTGCCAACAAGGCTAAAGGCGAGCTAAATTTGCCCGTCTTTAGCTACGAAAAATTTAAAATCGGCGTGATGTTTGGCTTTGAGGCGCATTTTGATGCGGCGTGGGCCTATATGGCGCGCAAGAAAGTCGATGCCGTCATAGTTCCCACCGCTTGCACGTTTTTTAGCGAGATGCGCTGGGAGGAGCTACTAAAGACCCGCGCCTTTACAAACAACGCCTATGTCCTGCGCGTAAACCGAGTCGGCAACCACAAGGCCGCAAGCGGCGAGCAATGGAGCTTTTACGGCGATTCGATGCTTATTAGCCCCTTTGGCGAGGTAGTTTCGCGCCTAGGCAAAAATGAAGAGATGATGGTAGCAAAACTCGAAAAAACCGAACTCGCGCAGGCTAGACATCTATGGGGATTTTCTCAAATTTTACATAAAAGACTAGGCTAAATTTAGCTTTCAGGCGGCAAATGTATTCAAATTTGCCGCCTTTTCTCTATAAATTTTGCCGATTTTCTAAATTTACCCTGCCCTTAAATTTTAT
>NZ_CALIAV010000016.1 GCF_938045625.1 uncultured Campylobacter sp. | reverse complement strand
AAGGCATGAGCCTGCAAAGCTTTGATCCCCGGTTCGAATCCGGGTGTCGCCTCCAAAAATTATAAGGAGAGAAAATGCGTTATTTACTAGTGCTATTATCTGCTGCTTTGTTTATGGTTGGCTGTTCAAATACTTGGCGCGGAGCCAAAGAGGACACAAATAATGCCGTTGAATGGTCAAAGGAAAAAGTCAACAAAGGTGCTTCCTACGTTAAGGAAAAAACCGAATAAATTTGGCTATGATTAGCCAAAATATTTTTTGCGGGAGATGGCTGAGCGGTCGAAAGCGGCGGTCTTGAAAACCGTTGAGGTGTGAAAGCCTCCTGGGGTTCGAATCCCTATCTCCCGGCCATTATCTAATTACTGTACAAGCTCCTAATATATTAGTATCTCCAATTTTTAGTTGTATTTTTTAAATTTTAGTAATTTTTTTTGATTTTATTGCGTGTATTATTTGCAGTTAAAGTAATAAATCCAGTAAGTGTCTTTAAATAAAACGCAATTATTAACCGTTAGCCTAAGGCAAAGGCACCAAATATAAATATCGGTATAGTTTGGAGATTCGCTGACTAGTCTGTGACATATTTTATTTCTGTAGTTTAGCCCCATCGGCTCCGTTAGTAAAAATTTTAGCTCTTCTGTCAAATCTCTCCCGAGCAATTCATATATTTTTGGTTCTTGCAAAAGCGAGTTTATACTTTTTCCGATTCTACGCCGTATTCATCGATAGTAGTCGTAGGAATTTTTTCTTGTTGTAGTAAAATTCTCGTCAAATGATTTAAAATTAAAAAACTATATGAAGGCCGCAATATCAACTTTGCACCCAGATTCTGCACTGCCGAGCAGAACTACACTATAATTTCTGCAAAATATCATAAATGCAGCACATAGACACTCTATTCTCCTCTAAATTTTGCCAAAATGCAGGCGGTATCGCCGCTATTATTTTTGGTATATAGATTGTCTATGTTGCTCATGCGAGCTCTTTTGCGTTTAAATAAATTAGCATTACTTGAACCCAACGCAATTATACATTATTCTTACTCTTTGCGTATATTGGTATGTCGAATCACTATATCGTTACAAATTTGACCAATCTCGGCTGTGCGATACGCTCATAGTCTTTCGTGTTTAAAATGATAGAGTGATCTAGCAAGCCCGCGTTAAAGGCAAGCTCGGCGTAGCGCGTAAATAGGCTCGGATCAGCGATTAGCCCCAGCTCCTCATGAAAGCTAAACGGCGGAACACTACCAAAAACGCAGTCGGTTAGCCGCATAACCTCATCGGGGCTAGCTAGGCTAGCTCTAGTGCCGCCAAGCGCCTGTGCGATGAGCTGCAAATCAGCTTTGTAGTCCGCTGGCAGCACTGCCAAAACATATCGTTTGGCGCCGCCGCCCTTTACGACGCAAACGAGTGCCTTTGCCCCCTGCCCTAACTCCGTACCGCGCGCCACGGCGACCTCGGCCGATGTTTTTGCGCTCGCGTGAGATACGGTGCGAAAATCCGCATTTTGCGTGCTTAGCAGCTTTTTTAGCTTCTCAAAAATTTGCTCGGACATCGTTATTCCTTTATTTAAGATTTAGTTTAAATTATACAGCAAATTTTTAAAACCGCTCTGCTCTTTTTTGGAAATTTAACAATAAACGCTTGTAAATTTGAGTCCATCTTAAACCGCCTAAATTTAAATATTTTTGGCTATCATTTCGTAAATTTGCCTTAAAATGAATACAAAGAAAAAGAGCAAATTTACAAAGGAAAATCATGCAGATCGACAAAATCCAAATCGAAGCAGACTGGAAAGAGGCGCTAAAAGAGGAATTTTTGAGCGAAAATTTCGCTCGCATAAAGGAAAATTTCTTGCGCGCAAAGGCTGCGGGCGAGGTCTATCCGCCAAACGCACTGATATTTAACGCCTTTAACCTCACGCCGTTTAATGCCGTCAAAGTCGTGATCCTGAGCCAAGACCCATACCACGGCGCGGGGCAAGCGATGGGGCTAAGTTTCTCCGTACCGCGCGGCGTCAAGATCCCGCCGAGCCTCGCCAACATCTACAAAGAAATCCGCGACGATTTGGGCGTAACGGAGCCAAACTCGGGCGATCTGAGCTACTGGGCGAAGCAGGGCGTGCTGCTGCTAAATGCGACGCTAAGCGTTAGCGCGGGGCAGGCTAACTCGCACTCGAATTTCGGCTGGCAGGAGTTCACGGATGCTGCGATCAGGAAGCTTAGCGAACGCGCCCAGAACGTCGTTTTCATGCTCTGGGGCAACCCGGCTAAGGCCAAAATCCCTCTCATCGACGCTAACAAACACCTTGTACTAACAGCAGCGCATCCAAGTCCGTTAGCGCGCGGCGCGTTTTTTGGTTGCAGGCACTTTTCAAAGGCGAATTTGTATCTCGCCGAGCACGGCAAAGCGCCGATAGATTGGGATTTAAATAACGCTAGTTAGTGCGCTTTTATGCGGGCCGCGACAAAACGAGCTTTTATGATTTGGCTAAAGCGAGTTTGTAAATTTAGTAAGCATGCGGTTTTAATTGCGCCAGGCTACGTCAAATTTACATTCAAAAGCTTGCCAGACTAGGTTTGGCGGGTTTCAAATTTGATCGTAGAGCTTTTGACCCTACTCGGCAAAAACGACTCAAATTTCTCTATAAAACAGGCCTACTTTTGCGCCTTTTCTGCTCTCATTTCATCTAACATGGATTTTATCTTTGCCGATTCGCGCTCGCAAAATTTCTCATCGCCGCTTTGTATGATTAGCGCCGCTTGGCCCTCCTGTGCCTTTTGTAGCTCGCTAAATTTGAGCTCAAACAGCCTAAGGGCCTGCGGATCGTCTTTTAACTGCTTAGATTTTGTTTCGTAAAGCTCGTTTAGGTAAATTTTGCTTTGCTTCACGTACTCCTCGCACGCGTTTTGAGCGCCTAAAGCCAGTGCGCCCAGAGCGCAAAATATTAATATTTTTCTCATCGCCGTCCTTTAAATTTGCGAAATTATACACTTTTTTAGGGTTTAAATTTTATAATTTTCAAAAATTTAAAGGCGGAAAATGAGACGAAAAGATAGAGAATTAACCGCGCAAGAAGGGCTTGCGATCATCGATGCGTGCGAATACGGCACTATATCTTGCATTGGTGAGGCGGGCGAGATTTTTAGCGTGCCGATCTCGGTCGTGCGCGAGGGCGAGAGCGTATTTTTGCACGGCGCTCCTGCGGGTTCTAAGGCAAAGCTGTTAAAAGACGGCAAGAGCGTGACGCTGGTTTGCGTGAGCTATGCGCAGGTGCCGGTTTTGACGGATGAGCAGCTGGATGCGATCAAGGACGACGGCAAGGCGCTTGGCGCGAAAGTTTTTACGACCGAATACAAATCCGCTGTCGCCCTAACCAAGGCCTACACCGTGACGGACGAAGCGGCGAGGCTGCACGCGCTACGGCTGCTTAGCGAAAAATACACGCCAAACTACATGCGAACCTTTGACGTCGCGGCAGCTCACGGGCTAAAGGCGATGAATATCTATGAGCTAAAGATCGCGAGCATAACGGCAAAAGCGAAGATTATTCGGGATTAAATTTGCGCTTTACGGCGGCAAATTTGATGCTAAATTTTAAAAATAATTACATGAAATTTGATAGAGATGAGGAATTAAAAAAAGACGAAAAATCCCTCCAAGCGGAGGGATAAAAATTATTTAGGTAGCGTAGCTATAACTTGCTTCATTTGTTCAAGGGCAGGTTTGCAAGCGGCCTCTTGTGAGTCTTGCGGAAGCTGAGCAAACTGGGCTTTTTGATCTTCGTAAGTAGATTTCATAGCCGCCATTTGCGGGTTGTCTTTAGTTTTTTCGACGAACTCGTCGACTAGTTTAAAGTACTCTTCGCAAGAAGGCGAAAGCTCGACCGTGGCAGCGGCATTTGCGCCCATTACGCCAAGGGCGGCGATTACTAACAATGACTTTTTCATATATTCTCCTTAGATGAAATAGGCGGGCATTATATCCTTTTTCTTTCCTTTTTTCGTAAATCAAATTTAAAAATTTCGTTAAAAATAT
>NZ_CALIAV010000015.1 GCF_938045625.1 uncultured Campylobacter sp. | reverse complement strand
AATTAAATAAAAAACTGTTAAAATTTGATGCCAATTTTACGTAACATCAAATTTTAACTGTGGCTTCAAATTTATCTAATTCGCCAGCTCAAAAATCGCTTTGATATTTTCTTTCGTATAGAGCTTATCTTTGCGCCAGTTTACCGCGTAGTCGTGGGCTAAATTTACCACCTCCTCTAGCGTTTCGCCCTCTATGCCGACGGCCTTTAGGCTAACTGGAGCTCCGATTTTACTAAGCCACGCTTTAAATGCTGCGATGCCTTCGTCGGCTGATTTTACGCCGAAAATTTCCCTTGCAAAACGCTCAAAAGCATTCAAATTTCGGTTCTTATACCACTTCATCCACGCAGGCATTATGACTGCTAGACCCGCTCCGTGCGCGCAGTTTACGACAGCGCTCATGGCGTGCTCTAGCATGTGGTTTGGGTAGGAGTAGCCGTGCGTGCCGACGTAGGTTAGGCCGTTTAGCGCCATCGTCGCCGCCCAGGTAAACTCGGCTCTAGCATCGTAGTTATCTGGGTCGGTAAGTAAAATTTCGGTCGTTTTCATCACGGTTTTGATGTTAGCTTCGATGTAGAGATTGATGATGCCAGGTTGAACGCTAGCGGTGAAATATCCCTCGATGCTATGCGCGATGATATCGGCGGCGGAGTAGGCTAGGTACTCGCGGCTAACGCTGGCTTGCAGCTGAGGATTTACGACCGAGACTAGCGGATATAGCACGTCGCCGTGGATGGCGAATTTTTGTTTTGTAGCTTTGTTTGTCACGACTGCGCCCGAGTTCATCTCGCTGCCCGTCGCCGCAAGAGTTATGATGTCAAAGATTTTTAGCGCGCGACTCGGGTCCTTGCCCGTGAAAAAATCCCACACATCGCCCTCATATAGCGCGCCCGCGGCGATGGCTTTGGCGCTATCTAGACAGGAGCCCCCGCCTACGCTTAGCACGCTGTCGGCGTTAAATTTCCTAGCTAGCTCGATGCCTTCGTAGACTTTGCTTAGTACGGGGTTGCTAACCACGCCGCCAAGCTCTATAAACTCTATGCCGTTTTCTTTTAGGCTCGCTGCGACCGTGTCAAAGAGTCCGTCTTTTTTGATGCGTTCGCTGCCGTAGATCAGTAGGGTTCTTTTAACGTCAAATTCGCGCATATAAAGCCCGATATTTCGCTCTTTGCCTCTGCCGAATTCTATTTTTGTGGGGTTGTGAAAAGTGAAGTCAAACATCTCGTTCTCCTTAAAATTTTAGCCCCATTATAGCGATAAAAGCTAAAATTTAAGTAGAACGAGATTTGTGGATCAGCGCTTATTCGCGCAAATTTCCAAAGTATTTGTCGTCGTTTTTCTCGACGTGTTTGATGTTAAAATGGACGAATTTGTATCCGCCAAAAAGCGCCAAAACCCAAAGAAAAAGAAAAACTATCGCTTCTATCATTTTTATCCTTAATACGCGTGATGATCGCGCTCTATCTCGTCGGCCGTGATCTTTTTACTATCCATCGCGCGCCAGACCGCGACGATATAGCCCAAAACTACGGGTACCAAAAAGCTTACGTAAAACATTACGTTTAGCGTGTAGTGGCTAGAGCTTGCGTTTTTGATAGTTAGCGAGCTTTGCAAATTTGAAAACGACGGATAAAACGCCGTGTCCGCAAGCCCGGATATCAAAAATAGCCCCGTAACTGTTAGCACTACACCCACGCCGTAAGGCACTACGCCGTAGATACTAGTCGTAAACGCACCCTTAAATATACCAAAAAGCACGAGCCCGACGCCTATAACTATCATAGCTGCAACAAGCGGCATCTGGAGTAAATTTAGAGCGTATTTAAAGCCAACTAAGCTCACTACGCCGCTCTCGTCGTAGGCAAAACCGGTCTTTGTAAATATCCAAGCGATGAATATCAAAAAGAACGGCAAAAATAAAATAGTATTTTTTAGCGCCGCTTTTCTGGCGTTAGCCCTTATCTCCTCATCGTCGATGTTGTTGATGAGGTAGAGCGCTCCGCCCACACGAGCTAGGAAAAACATCGCGATGCCTAGCGGATATAGCATGATATTACCAAGTGATTCAAGTCCGCGAAATGGCGTTTGCCACTGTACGAAGTTGTGTTCGTTTAGTAAAAAGTCGCTTCCCGAAAAAAACGTGCTAACTGCCATGCCGATCAAAATAACGCCCAAAGAGCCGTTTATGAAAAGGAAAATTTCATATGTTTTTTGACCTAGGAAGTTGTCCGGTTTTTTGCGGTATTCGTAGCTTACGGCTTGGAGGATAAAGCAAAACAAAATCGCCAGCCACACCCAGTACGCGCCGCCGAAGCTTGTCGCGTAAAACAGCGGAAACGCCGCAAAGCACGCGCCGCCAAACATTACGAGCGTAGTAAACGTAAGCTCCCATTTGCGCCCGATAGAATTTATCACCATGTCCTTTTGCAGCTCGTTTTTGCAAAGCCCAAAAAGCAGCGTCTGCCCTCCCTGAACGAACATCATAAACACCAGCAAACCGCCTAGCAAGCTAACTACGCACCACCAGTAAATTTGTAAAAATTCTAAACTAAGCATGGTTTTCAAATCCTATTTTTATCTGTTTTAGCATGATTTTTATCTCGGCTATCAAAAGCGCCGTAAATAAAACGGCAAATAGCCAGAACGAAATTTTGATGTTGGTGTCGGCTAAATTTGTCGCTCCCACGCCCACGGTCATGAGGTCTTGCACGACCCACGGCTGGCGCCCTACTTCGGCTACTATCCAGCCCGCCTCGATCGCCACTAGTCCTAGCGGGATACTAAATACGCACACCCACAGCAGCTTTTTGAAATTTTCGATATCGTTTGCCATCGTAAGATACGTAACGACCAAAAATAAAGCCAAAAAGTAAGTACCAAGAGCCACCATCAAGTGAAAGCTATAAAACGTAATACCGACCGGCGGCACGGCGCTTTCCGGGGATTTTAGGTATCCGTAGCCTAGAAATTTCATATTTTGAGCCAGAGTTTGCTCGGCTTGCTCCATCGCGGCTTTATCGCCCGATTTTTTAGCGGCGTTGTAGCTAGCTAGCGCGCTAACGGCTAGCGAGCCTTTGGCCATCTTGCTTGCGACGCTCTCTATATTTTGCGCTTCGTTGCCGTAGACTAAATCCTCGATGCCCGGAGTAAAGCTATCAAATTTTCTAGTAGCCATTATTCCAAGCGCGTAAGGCACTTTTAGTTCGAGTAAAAACGCGTCCTTGCCGTCGCCATGTTTTTTAGACGGATCTAGTACGCCCATCGCGACTAGGCCGGCATTTTGTTCGCCTTTATAAAGGCCTTCCATAGCGGCTAGTTTCATCGGCTGAGTACGCGCGACCTGATATGCGCTCTCGTCGCCGCTAAACATCAAAAACAGCGACGTAACGAGTCCGAAGCTTGCCGCTACGACGATTGATTTTTTAGCCATGATTAGGTGGCGTCCTTTTAGGATAAACCACGCTGAAATTCCTATCACGAAAAGCGCGCTAGCAACGTAGCCGCTAGTAACGGTGTGTAAAAATTTGATGATACCTACCGGGCTAAGCGCTACTTCAAAGAAATTCTCCATTTCCATTCTTGCGGTTGCGGGGTTAAATTTCATACCTATCGGATACTGCATCCAGCCGTTTGCGATGAGGATCCAAAGCGCGCTCAAATTTGAACCGATAGCCACGAGCCAGGTCGAGATGAGGTGGAATTTCTTGCTAACCTTATCCCAGCCAAAAAACATAACGGCAAAAAACGTCGCCTCCATAAAAAATGCGAGCAAGCCCTCGATAGCTAGCGGCGCGCCGAAGATGTCGCCGACAAACCAGCTGTAGTTCGCCCAGTTGGTGCCGAACTCAAATTCCATTATGATACCGGTAGCCACGCCGATAGCGAAGTTTATACCGAAGAGTTTTAGCCAAAATTTAGTGATTTTTAGCCACTGCTCGTTACCGGTTTTGACGTAAATACTCTCCATAATGGCGATGATAAAACTAAGTCCCAGCGTGAGCGGAACAAACAAAAAGTGGTATATGGCGGTGAGCGCAAACTGCGCCCTAGACCAATCGACCGAAGCGATTTCAGACATTTTATTCCTTTGTCAAATTTGAGATGACGAAGTTCGCTTTGGCCTCGTCGCTCTCAAATTTTGAATTTAAACTTTCATCAAAGATAAATACTTTTAAAATCCCGAACATTATAAGCAGCTTGATAGCTATCACGAGCCACAGGCTCTTTCCGAGCTTCATGTTCCTAAAGCCGTCTATATACAAAGACGAGATGTTTTTAATATATTTTTTAATCATAACTTAACATACTACAGAAATTTAACTTAAAATATCATTTTAAAGTTTTGATTTTATAAAATTATTTATGTCCTCAAGCGTTTATAAATTTTAAATAAGGTATAATCTCGCTAAAAATTTAAAAGGCGCGATATGCAAAAAAATCTAAACGAAACAAAGTATATTTTTATAACAGGCGGCGTGCTAAGTTCGCTAGGCAAGGGCATTGCGGCGGCTTCTATCGCCACGCTTCTTAAAAACACGGGCTTAAAGGTGAGCATGCTAAAGGCTGACCCTTACATCAACGTAGATCCAGGCACTATGAGCCCTATCGAGCACGGCGAAGTTTTCGTCACCGACGACGGCGCGGAGACGGATCTGGATCTGGGACACTACGAGAGATTTTTAGACGAGAGCCTAAGTCAAGACAACAACTTCACCACCGGCCGCGTCTATAGCTCCGTCATCGAAAAAGAGCGCAGAGGCGACTATCTGGGCAAAACGATCCAAGTCATCCCGCACATCGTGGGCGAGATCGTTGATCGCATCAAAAAGGCGGGCGAGGGTCGCGACATACTGATTGTCGAGATCGGCGGCACGGTAGGCGACATCGAGGGCTTGCCGTTTTTGGAGGCTATCCGTGCCCTTCGCATTGAGGTCGGCCGCAAACGCGCGATGAATATCCACCTAACGCTCGTGCCGTTTATAAAAGTCGCAGGCGAGCTAAAGACCAAGCCTACTCAGCACAGCGTCGGCGAGCTACGTCGCATCGGTATCAGCCCGGATATGATCATCTGCCGCGCCGAGCAGCCGCTAAATCGCGAGCTAAAAGATAAAATAGCCGCGAGCTGCGGCGTAGAGCGCAACTGTGTCATCGAGAGTATCGACTCGGCCAGTATCTACCAGGTGCCGCTCGCGTTTTATAACCAAGATGTCTTAACGCCGATCGCCGAAATTTTAAATTTGGGCGAGCTAAAGCTTGATATGCGCAACTGGGACAGCCTGGTTAAGCGCATCATTGCTCCTACGAAAGAGACCACGATAGCATTTGTGGGTAAATACGTCGATCTAAAAGAGAGCTACAAGAGCCTGACCGAGAGTATCATCCACGCGGGCGCGAGCCTTGACGCGAGGGTGAATTTAAAGTGGATAGATAGCGAGAAGATCGAGCCCTCAAACGTCGAAGAGCTACTAAAAGACGTGGGCGGCGTGCTAGTTGCCGGAGGATTTGGCGAGCGCGGCGTGAGCGGCAAGATAGAAGCGATAAAATACGCTCGCGAAAACGGCGTGCCGTATCTTGGCATTTGCCTAGGCATGCAGCTAGCGCTCATCGAGTTTGCCCGCAATGTGCTAAAGCTCGAGGACGCAAATTCGGTCGAATTTAAGCCCGAGTGCGTAAATCCTATCATCTATCTCATCGATAGTTTCATCGACGCGCACGGCCAGACCCAGATCCGCACGCACCAAAGCCCGGTCGGCGGTACGATGAGGCTTGGCGCGTATGCTTGCGACATTAAACCCGGCTCGCTGCTAAGTCAAATTTACGGCGGCGCCAAATGCGTCAAAGAACGCCATCGCCACCGCTACGAGGCAAATCCAAAATACAGAGCCGAATTTGAAGCAAACGGCCTGATAGTTAGCGGCGAGAGCGACGGACTGATCGAGGCCGTCGAGCTTAGCTCGCCTGCAGCGGGCGCCAAAAACTCGCATCCGTGGTTCGTCGGCGTGCAGTTTCATCCGGAATTTACCAGCCGCTTAACAAACCCAAATCCCGTAGTTTTGGGCTTTATCAAAGCTAGCTTAGAAAAATCAAAATAATTAAATTTAGAGCCGATCGGCTCTAAATTTTCTTTTCCGCGACAAATTTATCCAGGATTACTTTTACGAATTTTTCGGTAGAGTTTTTGCCGTAGCTAAAATAAAGACTAGGCTCGATAAGCTCGACTTCGTTGATTAAAATTTTATCTTTTGTGCCGATTAGATCTATCCTTGCGTAGACGGGATTAAAGGCAAGCCTAGCCAAAACGTCTCGCGCGATGTTTAGAAAGGCTGCAGTCGGCTCTACCGAGCTAATCTTAACGCCGAAATTCGAGTTTGCCCTATAATCCTCGCTAGCAGGCGAGCGGCGTACGGCGTGAGAAAAAACGCCGCCTAAAAATATCAAGCAAATTTCGCCGCTAACGGCGATCTCTTCGATAAAAGGCTGAAGCAAAGCCCCGTTTTTATATTCGCTTAAATTTGATATTTCGTCGATTTTAGCTACGCCGTTGCCGCTCTGTCCGACGAGCGGTTTTATCACGCCGCCCGGGCAAATTCGCCTTAGCTCTTCTATATTTTCATCGCCGTTTAAAAGCGTGCTAGGGATCGCGGGAAGCCCTAAGGCTTCAAGTTCTAAGAGGTATTTTTTCGATAAATTCCAGCGCACGATCTCAGCGCCGTTTATTATCTTCGCTCCGCTTTTTTCAAGCTTGCTCAAAAACGATAAAAATTTAGCCGCGTCTAGGCTGTAATCCCAAGCCGCAAGCGGCAAAATCAAAGAATCTTCGTCTAGCGAACCGACATCTAAATTTTGCCACGGCACTATCTCGCACTGTGCGCCGCCGTCGCTAAACGTGCGGCTTAAATTTCGTAAGTCCTCGTTGCCCTTTGCGTAAGCAAGGCAACTTAAAATAAAAACCCTCACGCGCTACTCTACCCCAAACGCTGACTTTGCGACTACGGCCGGTACGCCGGCATCGTCGTAAAAAATATCCACGTTTACTTTATAAAGCTCTTGTATTAGCTCTTTAGTTATGGTTTCTTTGGCTTCGCCCTTAGCTTTTATCTTGCCGTCGCTTAGTAGCAACACCTCGTCGCTAAACTGCGACGCTAGCGATAAATCGTGCAGTATCATAACGGTAGTTATACCGTGCTCGCGCGTAAATTTCCTAACGCAGTCCAAAAGCACGCATTGATGGTGCATATCAAGAGCCGAAACAGGCTCATCCAAAAGTAAAATTTTAGGCTTTTTGATAAGCACGGAGGCAAACATCACCATCTGGCGCTGACCGCCCGAAAGCTGCATCACGTCGCGACCTGCTAGATGTAAAATCCCTAGTTTTTTCATTATCTCTACGGCCGAGTTTATTTGCTCGTCTTTTAGATAAAGCCCGAGACTATCCATGAGCCCTAGCAAAACGACCTCAAGAGCCGTTAAACTCGCGTCTACGTAGCTATCTTGGGGCATGTAGCCGATTTTCTTTTTCCACGAGAAATGGTTTTTGAAATTTAACCTCTCTTCGCCAAATTTAATCTCGCCCTCATAGCCCATCTCGCCGAAAATTGCGCTTATGAGCGTAGTTTTGCCTGCGCCGTTAGGCCCTAGCACGGAGTAAACCTTGCCTTCTTCAAAGCTAGCGTTTACGGCATCTGCCGTGCAAAGCGAGCCGCGGTATATCGTTAAATTCTTAAGCTCTAGCATACGTTTTTCCTTGAGAGGATGATCCAGAAGAAAAACGGCACGCCCACAAACGCCGTGATGATGCCGACCGGAAAGAGTCCGCCTGGATTTATAACCTTAGAAAGTACCGAAGCTATCGACAAAAACGCTGCGCCGACGAAGATAGTAGTAGGCAGGAAAAATCTCTGATCCTCGCCGACTAAATTTCTAGCGATATGCGGAGCGACCAGACCGATAAAGCCTATAACGCCGACGAAGCTAATAACCGTAGCCGTCATAACCGAAACTATAAGCAAAATTTTAATCCTAAGGGCGGATAAATTTACGCCCATGCTTTTGGCTCGCTCTTCGCCCAGTTTCAAAGCCGTTAGCGCCCAAGTGTTTAGCATCAGTAGCGAGATGCATACGACCGTTACGACCGTAGCGACGGCCAGCGTACTCCATTTAGCCTTTTGGAGGCTACCAAACAGCCAAAACAAAATCGCCTGCGAAATCTCGGGCGCGGACAAAAACTGCACCAAAGAGAGCATAGACTGAAACAAAAACAAAAGCGCGATACCGACTAAAACCAAAGTAGCCGACCCAAATCGCCTCATCATCGAAAACAAAAACAGTATAGACGCCGCTAACATCGTCATAATAAACGCACCGATAGGCACGGCGTAAATTTGAGGCAGTCCAAACGAACCAAACGCCATCACCAGCGATGCGCCAAACCCTGCCGCCGCGGCAAGTCCCAGCGTATAGGGGCTTGCCATAGGGTTGTTTAAAAGCGTCTGTATTTCTGCGCCGCCCGCTCCCAAAGCCGCACCTACGACTAAAGCCATAAGCGCTACGGGAAGCCTGATATCGTAAACGATGTGGTATAAAAATTTATCCTGCTCGCCGCCTAAAATCGGCTGTAAAAGCGTATCTACGACTTCTCTTGGCGAGAGCATCGCAGGGCCGGTACCGATATCAAACACCATCGATACAAGACCCACGACTATAAAGCTCAAGATGATGATTAAGCGTTTAAATTCGCGCTTTCTATGAGCCTTTACGACCTCTTCGGAACTTATTTTATTCATTTTTCGTCCGCTTGGATAGCTATAGTTCCGACGGGAACGACAGGCAAGTACTTTTTGTGAAAATCAACGTAGGTCTTTATCGGATCTACGTCTTTAAATAGCTGCGGATACAAAGCTTTTGCGATATATTGCACCATCGCCATATCCGCAAGAGTTCTTGACGCGCCCATATATAGGCCGTATAGGCGGTTATTTTTGATAGCCGGAAGCTCTGACCAACCGACGCGTTTTTTAAATCCGTCTAGTCTTTTTAGCGCTTCGGCTTTATCTATGTTTATGCCCATTACCATCGCAGTCGGTTCTTTTTTTAGTTCGGTTTCGCGGCCTGTTATCATTATAACGTCGGGTTTTGCGGCTATGACTTGCTCGGCATTGATGGGCGCCCACTGCTCGACTAGATCGGCTGCGATATTATCTCCGCCGGCCAAATCTATCAGCGAACCCCACATATCTTTACCGTAAGTTATCCCTGTGTCGTCAGGACCGCCTCGGCCGAATTCTATGTAAATTTTAGGTTTAGGCAAATTTGCTTTTGCGATGCGGTCGCCCACTTCTTTTACGGTGTCTTCGTATAGTTTAGAGATCTCGTCCGCTCTTTTTTCCTCACCTAAAATTTCGCCTAAAATTTTAGTGCTTTTTACGTGAAGCTCAACCTTCTCGCGGTTATAATCAAGCACGACGACCGGGATATTTAGATCGGTTAGAGGCTTTAAATCAGGCTCTAGCACGTTATACTGCCAAGATGCGAGTATTAGCAAATCGGGTTTTAGAGAGATAACTTTTTCTACCGAGAACGTACCGACCTCTACCTCGCCGAAGTCCGCAAGCTTATTTAGCTGCGGTAGGGCTTTGCTATATAGATCCCAGCTAGCAGGCGTCCAGTCCGTCCAAACCTCTTTTGAAAAGCCCACGACTTTATCTAAGGCCTTAGTGCCGCCGATGGCTAAAAAGTCGGTGTAGTAAAAACCCAAAGCTATGCGTTTAACGGGTAAATTTACCTTTACCTCGCGACCTAAGACGTCTTTTATGACCTTAGTTTCGGCCGCCGCTTGGGTCGCCGAAAATACCGCAAAAAGCACCAACAGCGCTTTTAAAAAAGTTTTTTTCATATCGTTCCTTTTGTTGAAATAAGAGCGCAATCATACATAAATACATCTTAACCTAGGTTTAAATATAATAATTAATATCATTTCAAATATAATTTCGACTCGTTTAAAATTATAAGAAATTAAATTTCAAAAAGCTATAATTTACGCATTAGAAAATAAAAAAAGAAGGAAAAAGATGAAATTTGAACCAAAATTTAGCCTTTTTTGCGGCGCGGCGTGGGTAAATTTGACCCCGGGGGCGAGCGAAAATTTAGGCAAAAACGGTGGCAAGGCGGCGAAATTTGACGGCGAGGCTTACGCAAAAGCTCGTCAAAACGATGTTGAATAAGGAAAAAATAAAGGAATTACTGAACCAAAGATTTGAAAATGACATTCACAAAAAACTTTCAGAAATTCCTACGCCTGATGCGTTAAAGGATGTATTTAAGGGTGCCGAGCGTATAAAGCGCGCGATCGAGCAAAACGAAAAGATCGTCGTCGTCGGCGACTACGACGTGGACGGCGTGATCGCCAGCGTCATAATGGCCGAGTTTTTCGATGATTTGGGCGTTAGCGAGTATTTCGTGCGTATCCCAAATCGTTTTAGCGACGGATATGGGCTAAATCCGCAAATAGTCGAGGAGATCGCAGACGCTGGCCTCATCGTGACCGTAGATAACGGCATCTCGGCAAACGACGCGGCTCAAATTTGCAAGCAAAAAGGCATCGATCTCATCATCACCGATCATCACATGCCGCCGGACGTCCTGCCCGAGGCCTACGCGATCATAAACCCAAAGCAAAAGGATTGCCACTTTCCAAACGTCGAAATTTGCGGCGCTCAGGTCGCATGGTATCTAGTGGGCGCACTAAAAGACGTGTGCCGCATCAACTACGATATGGGTAAATTTCTCGACCTCCTAGCCATCGCGATAATCGCAGATATGATGGAGCTTCGCGACCTAAATCGCATCCTAGTTAAGCTTGGCGTAAACCGCCTAAATAGCTCGCGCAGGCCTGCGTTTACCGCGATAAAACAGCTTTACGGCAAAGATAAATTCGAGTGCGACGACATCAGCTTTCTCATCGCGCCGCTCATAAACTCATCGGGGCGTATGGACGATGCGAGCGTGTCTTTTGAGTTTTTGCGCGCCAAAAACTTAGATCGCGCCTGCGAGTGCCTCGATACCATCGTGAGCTTTAACAACTCGCGCAAGGAGGAGGAGCGCACGCTTTTTGAGTGCTCGTTAAAGGACGTGCGCGAGGACGAACACATCATCGTGACGTGGGGCAGGGGCTGGCACGAGGGCGTCATCGGCATCGTCGCCTCGCGTCTGGCAAAGCAGTTTAAAAAGCCCGCCATCGTCTTTAGCATAGACGAAAACCGCGCCAAAGGTAGCGCTAGAAGCGTGGGTAAGCTAGATATCCTCTCGCTCATCGCTAGCCACGAAAATTTACTCGCGGGCTACGGCGGGCACAAGGGAGCGGCCGGTATCGTGATAGATCCGGCAAATTTAGAAGCGTTTAAAAACGCAATAAATAGCTCGTGTATGCTGATGGATTTGCACGAATTTAGCGCGCTTGACGAGCCTTTGGGCGAGATAGAAGCTAGCGAGGTGGATTTTGAACTGCTTGAAATTTTGGAGCATTTTGAACCCTACGGACAGAAAAATCCGCGCCCGCTCTTTGAAATCAAATCCGCCGTCGTCAAAAATAAAAAACTAATCGGCAGGGAGCAAAATCACCTAAAACTCATCCTGCAAAAAGACGGTAAATGCCTCGAGGCGCTGTTTTTTAACTTCACTCGCGAGCCGCATACGGGCGAGAGCATAGACCTAGTTTTTTCGGTATCGAAAAACTCGTTTCGAGGACTCGTTACGCCGCAGCTGCTGGTAAAAGAGATTTTGTAAATTTAATCTCGGTTTCGCTAAACTCAAATTTGATGAAACCGAGATTACTTAAATTTATAATTCTAGTCCGTTAAAGTTACTTTTCTACACACTTAACGCAAACGACCGAAATATCAGGGTTTGAGCTAAATTTCACACAAAATAATTCACATTACATAAATATTCATACTTTATTTAAGTTTATTTTTGCTTCAATTTCAATATTAAATATTAATTTTGCAGGAGCGAAAATGAAAATTTCTTACGTTTTGGCACTGGCCATGGCGTCAAATTTGATGCTTAGCGCCGAGGAAGCGGTAAGCCTGAGCCCCGTTACCGTCTCGTCAAAAATGCAAAAATCAGCCCTCGACGAGCCTACAAACGCCCAAATAGCCGGAAAAGGTGCGATACTGGAAAACAGCGATAT
Organism: uncultured Campylobacter sp.; assembly: GCF_938045625.1. Taxonomy (GTDB): domain Bacteria; phylum Campylobacterota; class Campylobacteria; order Campylobacterales; family Campylobacteraceae; genus Campylobacter_A. Next base: position 11,025 of record NZ_CALIAV010000015.1, on the reverse strand, counting down.
CGCCAAATCGCTTTCAAATTTAAACGGCTTTACGATGGAGCGTAAGGGCGGAGGCGGCAGCGAGGTTTATTATCGTTCTCAGACGGCGGCTAGGCTGCCCGTACTTATCGACGGTAGCACGCTAAACGGCGGCTGCGGCATGCGCATGGATACGCCCATCACCTACATCTCGGCGCAAAACTACAGCTCGGTTCGTATCGTAAAAGGCCCGCAAGACGTCAGATACGGCGCGCTCATTAGCGGCGGTATATTTTTCGATAGAGAGATAGCAAGGCTGTCAAAACCGAGCTTCGGAGGAAACGTAAGCGTGCTAGGCGGCAGTTTCAAGCGATTTGAGACTACTGCGGACGTAGCGGCGGGTAACGAGCTAGGCAGCATAGAGGTTTCTGGCGGACACTACGAGAGCGGCGATTATAAAAGCGGCGGCGGGCAGAAAATGCATACGCACTATAAACGTAACAGCGTCTCGCTCGTGGGCACGCTAACGCCCACGGAAACTACCGCCTTGCAGCTAAGCGCGGATCTGGGCGAGGGCGAAGCGGCGTATGCCGACAGGATGAGGGACGGCGTGCAGTTTGACCGTAAATCTTTCGGACTCAAATTTGAACAAGACGTCGGCGAGCACAAAATCAGGCTAAGCTCGTACTATCATCAAATCGACCATATAATGGACAACTTCACCATGCGTCCGGTGGTACCGGGCACGGGGCGCGGCAAGGGATATAGCATCAGCCACCCGATACGCGATATGTATGGCTTTAAGCTAGAAGGCGAGCTAAATTTCGACAATCTAACAAGCTATCTTGGCGCTGGGTACTCTGAGGATGTATTTAAGTGGCGAGGCGCCGGAACGGGCGGAGCCGGCGTATCTAAAGCCGAAATGGACGCAGCCGTATCAAAGCCGCACGTAAAAGAGCGCAAGGTAACGTATAAAACGATATACACTCAAAACGAATACGTCCTAGAAAACGACTACGGGCTTTTTGGCGGACTTAGGCTGGACGCGGGTGAGAGAAAACTGTTAAAAACGCATAAGAGCAGGAAAGAAAATTTATTCTCAGGGTTTTTTAGATACGAAAAATATCTACAAAATTTAACGCTTTATGCTGGGTTAGGGCACGCACAAAGACTACCTGATCACTGGGAAACGAACAAGGACGCGAACTTAGAGCTACGTAAAGAAAGAAATACTCAGCTGGATTTTGGCGCCGTACTGAAAGATCAAAATTACGAACTAAGCGCAAATTTTTTCGTCTCAAAGATGGATGATTATATCATGCTAAAATATAATCCTATGGGCATGTCCTCAGACGCCTTTAATACCGACGCCTTGCTATACGGCGGCGAGATAGAGGGCACTACGCTGCTAGCCGATATGTTTAGGCTGGGGGCGGGAGTATCCTATGTCTACGGCAAGGTGACTAAAAATGCAGGAGGCCTAAAAGACGGCGACGCGCTGCCTAAGGTTTCGCCTCTAGCGTTTAAACTAAGCGCCGGTTTAGAAAAGCCAGACTGGTTCGTCAAAGCCGACTTCTACACTAACGCGTCGCAAAACCGCGCGCAAAAAGGCTACGGCGACGTAGGCGGCATGGACCTGGGCAAGAGCGATAGCTTTTGGACGCTGGGGCTAAGCGCGGGCTATAAATACAAAAATTATCAATTTTTGCTAGCGGCGGAAAACCTAAACGACGCCAAATACGCCTATCATAACTCAAAAGGCGGCTACGGCGGCGGTATCGCAGGCTACGAGACTATCCCCAACGGCACGAGGCTTTATGAGCCGGGCAGAAGCTTTTGGGCGAAATTTAAAGTGCATTTTTAGGGCGTAGCTCGGTTAAATTCGGCGCGGTTCGGATTTGGATTATTTTCTCTCGAGACTGCGCCGAATTTATGCTAATATTAAATTTGCCGCATTGGGATTTCGGCGATATTTTGTTTGTTTTGGCGGGTTTTTAAATTTGAAGTCAAATTTAACCAAAGCGAGCTTGCCGTGCGGTACTTATCACAAAATAGCCTAAATTTGACGGCTATAAACGACGACGAGAATGTAAATTTGAAAACGAGAGAGTAGTAGAAAAATTTAAAAAGCGGGAAATTTGGATAGAAATTTCGGGGAAATCCCCCGAAATTTAAGCTCTTTTATCTTCCAAGCGATTTAAAACAGGTTTTAAAAACTCGTCAAATTCATCTTGCGTCAGCACTCTTTTGCCTAATTTTTCTTTGCACTCTTTGCCGAGCTCGCAAAGCACCTCGCGGTTTGCGATGCTTTGAGCCTTGCCGTGTCTTGCTAGCACCGTGTTTAGCTCGTGTTCCTCTGAGAAATTAACCAACTCGCGATCTGTTGCCATTTTAGCTCCTTTGCTAAGAATTTGTATGATAATTATACAGTTTTAGGTTTAACGCATGGCTAAATTTGCTGGTTAGGCGAGTTTAATTCGGTACTAAAAGCGGCGTTAAATTTGAGTAGTTAAATTTAACGCGCGGCTTTTTAAGCGGTAGCGTTAAATTTGCCGCTCAGCGCTACTCTATCCCGCCTAAAAGCGGCACAAATAAGCACTCGTCAAGCGCTTTTTGCGTTATCTCGCCGCGAGCGTCTTTTTTAAATTTGACGATAAACTGTTTGCCGTCTTTTTTGATAGGAGCTACCAAAATACCGCCGTTTTTTAGCTGATTAAAAAGCGTTTGAGGCACCTGCTGTGCAGCCGCTGAAAGTAAGATCCTGTCGTATGGCGCATAGCTCTTCCAGCCGACGTTTCCATCGTCAAAACGCACGTGGACGTTGTGAATTTTAAGTGCCTCAAAGCGTTTTTTGGCTTCGCTCGCGAGCTTTTCGATGCGTTCGACGCTAAAAACCCTGTGCGCCAAATGCGATAAAATCGCCGCCTGATAACCGCTACCGCAGCCGATCTCTAGGGCATTGTCGATATCTTCGGCTTCGAGCGCTAGCGTCATTTTGGCTACCGTTAGAGGCGAGCTGATCCATTGATTGCCGCCGATGGGCTGAGCGTCTAGGCTGTACGCGTGGCGCGTGACGGGCGCAAAGATCTCGCGCGGCGTGTCGCAAAGCGCCTTATAAAGCGAGGGCGTCAGAGTGAGTATATCGCCGATCTCATCGGCCATGTTTGTGCATTTTGATTTTTCAAGAGCGGTCATAAAAGCCCCAAATTTCGTTTGGTTTCAAGGATCAAATTTGTATCAAATTTGGCCTCTTTCGCAAATTCGCCGCTTGGCAAAAACACGCCAGAAAACTCTAAATCAAGCGAGCTTGCGGCCACGACGTAGCAGCTGTTGGCAAGTGCTAGAGCCTTGCAAAGCGTAAGATATGCGTCCTGGCGCGCCTCGCCCCACATGGCGGGCACGAGGATGATATCGCAGCCTTTTAGTTGCTCCCAAAGCTTGGCGAACCTAAGCTCAAAGCAAACGAGAACGCCGATTTTTAGCCCTTTAAAATCAAAAGGCTTTATCGCAGACTCGTCTCCAGCGGCGAAAATTTCGTGCTCTAAATTTGGGCGAAAAAGCTTTGATTTATTTTGCGTGTAAAAGACGTTTTGGCTATTTAGTAGGATAAATTCGTTGTAAATTTCGTTTTTTTGCGCCTGCGTGATTGAAATTTGCCCAAGCCCTTTGGCGCGGTTTAGGCTTGTTAGGTGCGTGAGCCCGAGAAATTTATCTGGACTTAGCGCTTCTTGCAACGCTTCAAAAAGTATGGCGTCAAAGCTGCCGATCGAGCCGCCTAGCATAGCACGGTTTGCGCCGCTAAAAAATCCGTCGAAATCATACCCGCTCACGCACAGCTCGCTGGCTAAGATGATGGAATTTCTGGGTGCTGCGGCGATTTTTTCTAGCAGTTCGTCTTGTCTTTGCTGGCAGGTTGGCGCAGTTAGGACGATAGGGCATAAATTCGGACTAAAAGTCGTCAAAACTGATGCTTCCTTTGCTGTAATTTGTTACCTTTGCCTCGAAAAAGTTGCTCTTTTGGTCGTTAAATTTAGCAAAATCATCGACCCATTTGATCGGATGAGGGACGTTGTAGCGGCGTTTTAGGCCGATGGCGACTAGGCGCTGGTCGATGAGGTAGCGGATGTATTGCTCGATTATGTCGTCGGTAAAGCCCATGATCTGGTTTTGCGTGATGTATTTGCCCCATTTGATCTCAAGCTCGCCCGCGCGCTCGAACATATCGTAAATTTTAGCCTCAGTTTGTGGCGTGAAAAGATCGGGACGCTCGGTGCGGACGCTGTTTATCATGTTTTGAAATAGCAGCAGATGCGTGATCTCGTCGCGCTGGATAAAGCGAATCATCTGCGCGCTGCCTAGCATTTTGCCCGCGCGAGCTAGAGCGTAGATCGCCGTAAAGCCGCTGTAAAAGTAAATGCCCTCTAAAATTTGATTTGCCACCATGGCTAGTAGTAGCTTTTCGTCTGTGACTTCGCCTGCAAGCTCCTCGTAGACGCTTGAGATGTAGTCGTTTTTCTCACGCAGCACTTCGTCGTGCTTCTCCATCTCGTAGATCAGGTCGGTGTTGTCGCAGATGGCCTCGACCATGACGGCGTAGGACTTGGAGTGGTTGGCCTCCTCGTAGGCTTGGCGCGCTAGGCAGGCGTTGATCTCGGGCGCGGTGATGTATGGGTTGATGTTGTCGGCTAGGTTGTTAGTTTGGAAGCTATCCATCGAGATGAGCTGGCTCCAAACCAGATCGTACATGCGTTTTTCGGCCTGCGTGAGGTTGTAGGCGTAGTCGCGTACGTCGTCGGTTGTGTCGACCTCTTTTGGAAACCACGTGTTAGCCTCCATCAGGTCCCAGAGCTTGAGCGCCCACTGGTATTTTGCTTTGGTGAAATTTAAGATGCCGTGCGGATTGCCGTTAAATACGCGGCGATCGGTCAAATTTTCATTTGAGCTTGGATTGTAGATTCTTTTTCGGTTCATAATTTTTTTCTTTATTCTGTAAATTTTTGGGGCTGATTTTAGCTAAAAATTTATTTATATATCTTGAAGTAGACTATTTTATCGCGTTAAATTTGGCTTTACGGTTACAGCTAAATTTAAAAACCCGCATCAAATTTGCGGGTTAAATTTAGCGCTTTAGCTCGATTGCGCGCTGGAGCATTTCGTTGCTAGTCGTTATGCTCTTGGCGTTAGCGTCGTAGGCTTTTTGCGTGACGATGACCTCGGTTAGAGCCTGGGCTAGATCGACGTTTGACTGCTCGAGCATGCTGCTAGCTAGTTTGGCGCCGTAGATGCTTTTGCCGCCTGCATCTTTATAGAAAAATGCCGCGCCAGAATTCGCGCTTTGCGAATAGATATTATCGCCCATTTTTGCAAGGCCTTGCTCGTTTTGGAAGTGATAGAGAGCGACTTTGCCGACGGAGCGGACTTGACCGTTTGTAAACTGCGCCAAGATATTTCCCGAATCGTTGGTGTAATAATCCTTTAAAATACCCTCTCGTACGCCGTCTTGCGCGATCGAGATACTTTTGGCTTGAGACGTGCTAGTGACGCCTGAGTAAATTTGACCCGCAGCCACAGGAGTGCCGAAGTCTAGTTCGATTTGCGAGCCGTTATTATCTAGGGCGCTTAAAGTAGAGCTAACAAGTCTACCTTCGTAATCGAAATTTAGCTCGCCGTTAGTATTTGAGACCACTGCGCCGCTTGCGTCTTTTACGGTCGCCGCCGCGTCCCAAACTGTACCGTTAGCGCCCTGAGGTACGCGTTTTGTTAGCGTTAGCTCAAGTTTATTTTTAGTACCGTCCGCATTTAAAAGCTCGGTTATGAATTTTTCTTGATTTGCCGCTTCTTTAGTAGTGTTTATTTTTGCAGTCAAATTTGGGGCGGTCGTTAGGTCAAAATCCCTTTCAAATTTTTGACTTATGCTCCAGTTGCCGTTTTCGTCGATCGGAGCGCTAAATTCAGCCGTTTTGCCGTTCGCGTCGGTTACCGTTACGGTTACTAGATCGCCTTTTCTAGGGCGGGTTATCGTATCGTCAGCCGTGACTCGCCCGCGTAAATTTATAGTTCTAGAGGGGTTATCTATGCTGCTATTATATGTAGCGTTATCGACTGGCAAAGTGGTTGGCTCGGTTTTAAAAGACGAGTCGAGATTTCCTTTAAAGGTTACCTTTGAAGTCGGTTTGGTCGGTAGATACAAAAACTCAGGCAAGCGAATTTTGCCCTGGGAGCCGATGTCGCCGACGTCAAGGTCTGTGGTGTCTGATCCTAAAGTGTATGCCTGCGTGACTGCGGCGGTGCTGTTTACTCTACCGAAAGCCTCTATCGCGCCTTGGCTTGGAGTTACCTGTGTTAGCGTATTTTGCGTGCCTAGGACGTAGTTGCCTTGATTTGTTACGAGATATCTTTCTTTATCTACGCCAAAACTACCGGCACGCGTATAGTATGTGCCAGAGCCGTTCGTTACGCCAAAAAATCCCTTGCCGCCGATTGCCATATCTAGGACGTTATCGGTTTTCATAAACGGGCCTTGCTTGTAAAAGCTAAGCGCCGTCGTCATACCCGTAGCGCCCAGACCGACTTGATCTTGGGTCGGGTTATTGCCCGCGACAAAGGATGTTTGGTAAAAAATGCTCTTAAATTCCGGTATCGAAGCGGTAAAGCCGACGTTATTTATGTTGGCGATGTTGTTCGCCCACACATCCATACTAAACCCCTGGGTTCTGACGCCGCTAACGCCGTTATACAGGCTTCTTACCATCGTCCTATCCTTTTTTCGGCTCGGTAAATTCTTTTACTTTGTCGATGCTGACGTATTGTCCGCCGACCTTTACCTGTGCGACGCCATCGATAAATTTGACGCCTTCTACGAGATAGTTGCCTACGCCGCCGTTTTTGACATTGCCCGCTGCATCCGTGTAGCTGATCTCGACTGTATATGAGCCGGCTCTGGCATCGTTACCCGCGTTATCCTTGCCGTCCCACTCGAAGGTATTGGCTCCGGCGCTAGCTTGGCCGAATTCTAGCTTTCTTACGAGTTTGCCGGTGCCGTCTTTGATATTTATCGTTCCGCCTTTTGCCGCGCTTTCTAAAAATCCCGCAAATTTGACGCCTGCGCCTTCTTCTTTTACGATACCGCTATCGCCGATTTTAGCCATCTTGCCGAGTACTCCGACAGCGTACATATTTGTGCTATTTTTTAGTTGGTCGGCTAGCTTTTGCATCATTTTGTTCGTATTTTCTTGCATTTCAAGCGAGGCTAGCTGGCTAGTTTGGGTTAGCATTTTTTCTGTATCCATCGGGCTTGTCGGATCTTGATACTGAAGCTCGGTTAAAAGAAGTTTCATAAAAGCGTCCTTGTCTAGCTGGGCGTTTGGATTGGTGCCTGCGGCCTTTTGTAGGGCGTCCGCCGATTTTTTGGCGGCCTGGTTGTTTACCGTAAAGTTATTGGTTTCTAGTCCGTTTGACATCTTTTATCCTTTAAATTTTTATATCTCAAGCAAATTTGATTCCAAATTTACACATAGCGTGGAACGACGAGCTCTAAACGAGGTGCCACAGCTTCGCTTTGCTCTGCGTCGTCGGAGCTAAATTTGGAGCCTTTGTAGCTCTTTTGCCCTTGCTCTTTTTTAGGTTGATTTTGATCGCTAAAGTTCATCTCAAGCTCGGTAAAGCCCATATTTACGAGGCTGTTTTTAAACTCGGCCTGATTTTGTAAAAACAGGTTCATCGTCTGCGTATTTGAGTTGAAATTTATATGCAGATTGTTGCCGCGATTTACCATCGTGATCTCGACCTCGCCCAAATTTAGCGGATTTAGCGTGATGTTAAAGCGCATAAACGGCGATTTGTATGCTGCAACCTGCTCTTTCAAATTTGAGCTAAAGTTATCAAACGTCTCGCGCACGGCCTGGAAATTTCTGCTTTGCGCCTTGGCGTTTGAGATGACGTCTTTTACCATCGCGTTTAGTTCGCTGTTTTCGCCGTTATCGCTTTGGGTCTTGGTTAAAATTTGCTCTTCGTCGTTTTCGCGCTCGGGAAATAGTAAATTTTGCAAATTTATCTTTTTAGAGTCTTGGCCGAGCACAGATTTTTCGCTTTTTGCGGCGGTTAAATTTAGCTCGCTTTCGGCTTTGAGGTTTGGTTTCTCGTCTTTTAAATTTGTCTCTTTTTCGCCATCGTTTTTTACCGCTTCTTTTATGATTTTGGAGTTTTGAGCCAAATTTTGCGCGTCTTGCGCTTTTGCATTGGCGTCTTTGGGCTGGGCTTTGTTTTGCTCTTCTTGTACGGCGGCGAGTAGTTTATTTAGCGTATCTTTGGGCTCTGGCTCGCTTGCATTTATCGTCTCTTCGACCTTGTTTTTTAGCTCGCTAAAAGCGAGATTTTTCTTTGGCGTTACGGGTTTAAAGAAATCTTTTTTCGCCAAATTTGGAAATTTCTCGCCCAGTTCGTCAGCTTGAACTTGCGTCACTTCGATATTTTCTAGACCCAAATTTAGCTTATTTGCGATCTCTATTAGCTCGTTTAGATTTTTAGCCCCCCTTAGCTCGTTTAGCGTCGTTTCGCTTGAGAGTGCTTTGGCTAGGCGGTTTTCAAAATTTGGAAATTTACTGATTTTTTCGCCGCCGCTAAGCATCTCTAAAATTTGCAAAAGCTGCATAAAAGTCGCGTTTTCAAACAAATTTTCCGCCGCTTCCTCGCCTAAAATTTCTTTTACGTCTGTACTTTGAACGGGCGCTTTTGTTTGCTGATTTTGAGCCGTTTGAGCGGATAAATTTATGGCTTTTGCCATCTCTTTTAGATCTTTTTCGCTTAAATTTTCGCCCTTTTTAGCGGCCGCGTCTAGCACCATAGAAAGAAACTCGCCATCCTCTTTACCGCCTTTTTGCGCGTTTTTGCTCTGCTTTTTCACGCCGCCTTTGATGCTCGCGTCAAAGGACAAAATATCGTTTTGAGTTGTCTGCATAAAAACCCTTTAAATTTAACTTTTATGAACCTTGCAAGAAACGTTCCAAAACGGCTTTATTATTTTTATAAGGAAAATTTGGTTAAAATCAGCCCCATTTTAATAACGGAGAAAAATTTGGAAAAGATACGAAACATCGCCGTCATCGCTCACGTCGATCACGGCAAAACCACGATGGTTGACGAGCTTTTGAAACAATCGGGTACTTTTAACGAGCACCAAGCCGTCGGCGAACGCGTGATGGACAGCAACGACATCGAGCGCGAGCGCGGCATCACGATCCTCTCGAAAAACACCGCAATCCGCTACAAAGACACCAAAATCAACATCATTGACACCCCGGGCCACGCCGATTTTGGCGGCGAGGTAGAGCGCGTGCTAAAGATGGTCGACGGCGTTTTGCTGCTCGTAGACGCACAAGAAGGCGTAATGCCGCAGACTAAATTCGTCGTGAAAAAGGCGCTCTCGCTCGGCCTTCGCCCGATTGTCGTCGTAAATAAAATCGACAAACCCGCAGCCGATCCCGATCGCGTGATAAACGAGATTTTCGACCTTTTCGTGGCGCTTGAGGCAAACGACGAGCAGCTAGAGTTCCCAGTCGTTTATGCAGCAGCTAGAAACGGCTACGCGAAGCTAAATTTGGCCGACGAAAACGTAAATATGCAGCCGCTTTTTGAGACGATCTTGTCTCACGTTCCGGCTCCTAGCGGCGATATAAACAATCCTTTGCAACTTCAGGTTTTCACGCTTGATTACGACAACTACGTCGGTAAAATCGGCATCGCACGTATATTCAATGGTAAAATTTCCAAAAACCAAAACGTGATGCTCGCTAAAGCCGACGGCACGAAAACGACGGGTAGGATTTCAAAACTCATCGGCTTTTTGGGCCTTGAGCGCCGCGACATCGATGAGGCGCAAGTTGGCGATATCGTAGCGATAGCGGGCTTTGAGGCGCTGGACGTCGGCGATAGCGTCGTAGATCCAAATTCCCCTATGCCGCTTGATCCGCTAAAGATTGAGGAACCTACGCTTAGCGTCGTATTTAGCGTAAACGATAGTCCACTAGCGGGCACCGAGGGCAAGCACGTAACCTCAAACAAACTCGACGAACGTCTAGCTAGCGAGATGAAAACAAATATCGCGATGCGCTACGAAAACATCGGAGAGGGTAAATTTAAGGTTAGCGGCCGCGGCGAGCTGCAAATCACGATCCTGGCCGAAAATATGCGCCGCGAGGGCTTTGAGTTTTGTCTCGGACGTCCGGAAGTCATCATCAAAGAGATCGAGGGCGTGCGCTGCGAGCCGTTTGAGCTACTAGTATGCGACGTGCCGGACGAGTTTAGCGGCACCGTGATCGAAAAACTCGGACGTAGAAAGGCCGAGATGGTCGCGATGAACCCGACCGGCGACGGACAGACGAGGATCGAGTTTGAGATCCCTGCGCGCGGTCTCATCGGCTTTAGGAGCCAGTTTTTGACCGATACGAAAGGCGAGGGCATCATGAACCATAGCTTCCTTGAGTTTCGCCCGCTCATCGGTAGCGTCGAGCACCGCAGCAACGGCGCTCTAGTGTCGATGGAAAACGGCGTAACGCTAGCATATAGCCTCTGGAATCTGCAAGATCGCGGCATCCTTTTCGTTGATCCGCAGACTAAGACCTACGTGGGCATGATCATCGGCGAGCACAGCCGTCCAAACGACCTCGACGTAAACCCGATCAAAGGCAAAAACCTAACCAACGTACGCGCTAGCGGCTCTGACGACGCTATCAAGCTCGTACCGCCTAGAAAGCTAAGCCTTGAACGCGCTTTGGAGTGGATCGAGGAGGATGAGCTAGTCGAAGTCACGCCGACAAACATACGCGTACGTAAACGCTATCTAGATCCTACTATGCGCCGCAGAATGGCAAAAACAAAAGAATAAATTTTATAAATTTAGCCTGCAAATTTACGCTTTTTGTGGGCTAAATTCCCCTCTTAATTTCCCTGCAATATTTTTCCACCCGCTTTAAATCTGCTCAAATTTGATGTCAAATTTTAATTTTAAATATAAGAAAAAAGTAAATTATATTACATTTTAATATAAATAGAAAATAATAAATATATAAG
>NZ_CALIAV010000014.1 GCF_938045625.1 uncultured Campylobacter sp. | reverse complement strand
GCTCATCTGCCTACGGCAAAAATCGAACGGGACGTATTCTTCGTGGGAGAGGCGAAAGGAACCCGAAAAAAAGACCTGTCGCAGATTGCTGCCGCATTGGAAAATGTCGGACTAACCTATGAGTTTCGTCTGGTGCGCCAACGACGGCACGGGCATCATTGGCAAGATGCGGCTACCGATTATCTTCCTTACCCCCAGGTCATCCATCGAATCGAAAGCAGCCGCGCCATTCTCGAATTGATCTCTAATGGTCAAACCGGTCTTACACAACGTCCTTATGAAGCTCTCTTTTTCCGGAAAAAGCTGATTACAAACAGTGATGAAGTCCGTCATTACGACTTTTACCGCCCGGAAAATATTTTTATTCTCGGCAAACGAAATATGGAAGATTTACCCCAGTTTCTACGCGCCCCTTACCAGCCTCTTCCCGAGGCCATCATCAATCAGTACGATTTTCTCCACTGGCTGGCACGCTTTTATCAGTGAAGCTCTCTGTTAATCTAAATAATCCCTGCATCCCCGCCGTTATGGCGGTATCTATCTCGTCCATCAAAGCGAAGCGGCGGCGGTAGACGGCGCGTTTTCTCGTGGGTACTTCTTCCATGGTCTTACGCTCTTCCGTCAACGGCAGTTCGTCAAAGCGGGGATCCGACGTTTCCCATCCCCCTGTTTCCCGCCAGAAATCGCTAAAGTTCGTCTTGAGTTTGCGATCGAGTCGAACATGGTTGTTGGCGTAGTAGCCCTCGTTCGTCACCGCCAAGATGCGGGCGATTCCCATAGCGCGGGCCACCGCTTGGGTGGCGTAGAGGATGAGGTTTTTCGTCCGAAAGCCGTGACAAGATTTCGTAAGCCTTTTGAGCACGTCCTTCGCGTCGCCAAGGTTCGGCCCCTGCATAGCTCCAATCCATAAAGTCCACGCCCCCGCCCCATCCTTAGCGATCCAAAAGATCATCTGGTAGAGGGCGGCATCATCCCAGTACAGAACCACCGACAGAAGGCCTTCTTTCCTCTGCCCCGGATCAAAGGAAAGTTCAATCCGCAGGGGCTTCTCCTCAAATAAGCTCTCCCAAAGAAGATAACCTTTGCCCTGATAAATGCCCGCCACCACCTCCGGCAAGAATCGCCGCGCCAGAAAGGTCATGTGTTCTTCCACCAGCCGGATGCGCTCATCGAAAGTGGATCGATGATAGAAAAAGGCCCGGGTTGGCTGCTCGTAGACGAAAGGATAGGATGCCGCGACGGCGGCGAGAAGCGGCGTCGTGTGAAAATAGGCATCCAATTTTCGCATCCGGCCGCGGTTCAGCCAGCACCGCAGGATAAAGATTACGCAGCGGCGCGCCTCCCGTCCTTTGCGGACATCGTATATTCTTTTCCCTAACGCGATGGCGCTGTCCATGTCTCTCTCCTCAATGCCCGCCGCCCCAGACGGCGCTCCAAAACCTGCCGATGCGAAGGCGGAGGAGCTGACGCCCGATGGAGCGGTTCTTTTTGCGCGGGTCAAACTGCGGCATCGGCGCGTCGGCGAAGGCCGTCTTTTCCAAGATATCGTAATAAACACCGTTAAAAGCCGGGTGACGGGAATACTCCCACGGCTTATAGCTGCCCGCGTAGTGCAGGATGCCCGGGTTCTCCCGAGCGGCGGCGGCTTCGTAACGCCACGGGGAGACCGCCACTTTCAAAAACATGAACCAGACGGGAGGAATCACGTTCCAGCGCAGGGGCAGCGGCTGCCAGTTATCCCGGAAAAAATCGTTCAGCACGTCCTGATCGTGGTGAGGGTAGTCTTTTCCTTTCGCCAAGGTCAAGAGATGCCGCGTGTAATCCCCCCGCCGCCACGCGCCAAGGTCTAACAGAAGGACGCCGGAATTAAAATACGGCGCACCGGCGGATAGGCCGATACACGCCGCCTTCTCCCGCCTGCGCCGGGCAGAGGTCATGATGCCGCAATCGGGGACGGCCGCGACGGGCTGCCCTCCCATGTCTATTCCCCAAAGACCCGCCGCGTCATCAAAAAAGAGCAGATCGCAGTCAAGGTAGAGAACGCGCGCTACCGTCTCCGGCAAAAGTTCAGCTGCCGCCAAGCGGACGTAAGCCGTGCGGCTGAGCTGGGCGCTGACGAAAAAATCGTCAAAGGCCTTCCCTTCAATGGAGAGGAAGGTCAAACGTTTTCCTCCCAGTGCCGCCACGGTTTTTTCCATTTTTTCCTTTTTTTCGGCCGTCACTCCGTCGTCTAAGACGAAAAAGTGAAGACGCTCCGGCGCCGCCGTACGGAGTAAGGCGGAAGCCATGGCCACAGCGGCGTGCTGGGCGTACCGATCATACGCCGCGAAAACGATATGAATCTCATCGGCCATGTTCGTCACACTCCATGCCGCGTAAAAGCGCCGTCAACAGGCTGCCCCCCTCATACCGCACACCCCGAATACCGGCCCGAGCGGCACATTCCATATCCTGCTGGGCATCGCCAATGAAAAAGGACGCGCTCTTGTCGATGTGAAGCACCCGGCAGGCCTCTTCCACCAGCGCTGTCCCCGGTTTGCGGCAGTCGCAGTTCTTTCGGTACTTTGCCACAGTTCCCCCAGGATGGTGGGGGCAATAGTAAAAAGCGTCGATATGCGCGCCACTCTCCCCCAGCCGCTCATTCATCCAGCGGTGTAGCTTCTCCACATCCTCTTCCGTATAAAATCCCCGGGCAACGCCGCTCTGATTCGTGACGACAACGGTGAGATAGCCATGGTCGTTGGCCCAGCGCAGGGCGGCGGGAGCGTCTTTGATCCAGCGGAATTCTTCCGGCTTGTAAAGATAGTGCGTGTCCACATTCAGCGTCCCGTCGCGGTCAAAAAAAATCGCCGGGCGAAGGCGCGCCTCTTTATTTTCCATAGGTGAAATAACCGCCGTCTTTTAAGAAATCGCAGTATTCCTTGACGGCCGCCCGCATCTCCGTGAATCCCTCGTCGTACCCTGCCTCTAAGAGGAGGCGCTGATCAGACTCGGTAAAGGACTGATACTTTCCTTTCAAAATCTCCGGAAAAGCCCTATACTCAATGGTGCCCTTGCCTATAGCATCGATGACCGCCTGCGCCGCTTCGTTATAGGTATGTGCTTCGCCGGTGCCGCAGTTATAGATCCCGCTGGGCCCCTTTTCCCTCCAGAACCATAGATTGACCTTCACCACGTCTTTGACATAAATGAAATCCCGCCGCTGCTCGCCGGGGCCGTATTCACCGTACCCGCTGAAAAGACGGGCTTCACCGGTTTCGTTGATCTGATTGTAGAGCTGATAGAAAATGGAAGCCATCTTCCCTTTGTGCTGTTCCTGAGGGCCATAGACGTTAAAATAACGGAGCCCCACCACTTGACTGCGGGCTTCAGGGAGAATCTGCCGCACGTAACGGTCGAACGCTAACTTGGAAAAAGCATAGGGATTGAGGGCATCCTCACACTCGTCCCCTTCGCGAAAGCCGTTCGTCCCCAAGCCATAAGTGGAAGCGGAGGAAGCGTAGAGGAAGGGGATGCGGTGTTCCAGGCTGTAATGGAGCATGGCCTTGGAATACTCGTAGTTGACGCTCATCATGTAGTTCACGTCGTATTCCATGGTATCCGAGCAGGCCCCTTCGTGAAAGATGGCGTCCACATCGGTGCCGTCAAAATCGTCATCCTCGATATTTTGCAGGAAATCGTCCTTGTACCGGTAATCGAAGAATTTCAGCCCCCGAAGGTTCTTGTAATTCTGACCGTCTTTGAGGTCGTCCACGATGAGGATGTCGTCGCGCCCCTGTCGGTTGAGTTCTTTGACGAGATTGCTGCCGATGAAGCCGGCGCCGCCGGTTACGATGATCATGCACTTCGCTCCTTTCGCGTCAGGGCGATCCACTGGAGACAGATCGCCAGAGAAAACCAATAGGCTTTGGAAACCACCACGGTTCCCAGATTATACTCCGTCAGCCCCTGCAGCATAACACCTAAGACAATGGCCAAAAAGGCCAAATACGCCGATTCCTTCGTCCGAAGCCAGCCACGCAGAGCAAAGGCCATGAAATACAGCCACATGCCGCAGAAGGCAAACGCTCCCACAGCCCCCCGCTCCCCCAGCATCTGCATGACGTTGCTGTGGGCGTGTCCCTGCCGGCGCTCTTTGGCCGCCGGACTGATATACTGCGTCTGGTAGGCGTGGGCATAATTCCCCAGTCCCACCCCTAAGACGGGATGATCCTGAAACGCATGAACGGCACTCTGCCACATGAGTAGCCGCTCGGAATTAGACTGATACGTCGGCTGGGCCAGTGTCACCAACCGCGCCTGAAAGGCCGGGGTCTGCGTAAGGATTCCACCCAAGAGGAAAAAGGCCAGCCCCATCCTGACAAGACAACACTTTTTCTGTCGGGCCGCCAAGGCATCCGCAAACATATATTTAGAAAAGTCAAAAAGTATCCGACCATCGTGCCGATAATATACCTGATGTAAGGGCGCAAAATGAGCGATATAATCAAAATAGCCGCTAACGTGCTAAAGACGGAGGCTAACGAGCTAACAAGAAATGCCGAAATTTTAGACGGCGAATTTGAAAAAGCTGTCGAGATTTTATACCAAACCAAAGGTAAAGTCGTGGTTACGGGCGTGGGTAAAAGCGGACACGTCGGCACAAAGATCGCTGCGACGCTTGCTAGCACGGGCACGCCTAGCTTTTTCATGCATCCGACCGAGGCGATGCACGGTGATCTGGGTATGATTGGTAAGGATGATACGCTACTAGCCATTAGCTTTAGCGGTGAGAGCGAGGAGCTAACTAAAATCCTACCTCACGTGCAGCGTTTTGGCGTGCCGATAGTTGCGATGGCGAGAGATAAATTTAGTACGCTGGGTAAATTTAGCGACGCCTTTGTGAAGCTTGACGTTAGCAAAGAAGCCTGCCCCCTGGACGCTGCGCCGACTAGCTCGACGACGCTAACGTTAGCCCTAGGCGACGCGTTAGCCGTTTGTTTGATGGAAAAGCGAGGATTTAAAAAAGAGGATTTTGCAAATTTTCATCCAGGCGGAAGTCTTGGCAAGAGATTATTTTTAAAAGTAAAAGACGTGATGAGAAGCGAAAATTTGCCTATAGTCCGCTGGAATGCGAGTCTAAAACAGGCGATCGATACGATGACGCACGGCAAACTCGGCACCGTCCTCATCGTCGATAAAGACGGCGTTTTGGATGCGATTTTAAGCGACGGAGACCTTAGGCGCGCGCTGATGAGAGAGGACTTTGATCTAAACGACGCTGCGATCAAATATGCGACGCTAAAGCCAAAAGAGCTAAACGATAAAGAGATGTTAGCGATAGATGCGTTAGCGCTCATCGAGCGGTACAAGATCCAGCTCCTAGCCGTCGTAGAAAACGGCGTTCCGGTCGGTGTTTTACACATACACGACCTTGCAAATTTAGGACTATAAAATGCAAAAAAGCAGACTAAATAAATTTATATCGCATAACACGAGTTATTCGCGTAGAGAGGCTGACGAGCTCATAAAACAAGGTAAAGTTAGCGTAAACGGCCGATTAGTTAGTGAGCTAGCCACTAGCGTTAGCGATGAGGATAAAGTGAAGATAAACGGCCGCATAGTGAGACTGAAAAAAGAATTTACCGTGATCGTTTATCACAAACAAAAAGGCGAACTCGTTAGTAAAAAAGACGACCGTGGACGCAAAACGATCTATGATAGCCTTGACCGACAGTTTGCTAAATTTGTTAGTATCGGGCGACTTGACTACGCTAGCGAGGGGCTGCTTTTACTAACGGACGCTCCAGCGATCGCAACCGCGCTGATGAACAGCGACGTCGAGCGCGAATATTATCTCAAAGTAAAAGGCGAGATAACGCCCGAAGTAATAACGGCGATGAACGAGGGGTTTTTTGCCGCGGATGCCACCAAGGGTGCGCATGCTAAAACTGCGATAAAATCAATGGAATTTAAGCCCTTTTTGGACTATAAAATTTTTGGCGCCAGCGGCGGCTTTACGAAACTAAAAGTCGTGATAAACGAGGGACAAAACCGCGAACTACGCCGATTTTTTGGATATTTCGACCTTGAGGTAATGGATCTAAAACGCGTTAGTTTCGGGCGCGTCGATCTTGGTATACTAAAGCCTGGTAAATGGCGATACTTTGAAAACGGCGAATACGAAGCGCTGAGGGATTTTCTAAAGGTAAATAACGTTAGGTACTAACCTTTTGTAAAACGTTATCCGTCAGTTACGTAAAATTCATAGTTAAAAATTAACGTTAGCTAATAGTTCATCAAATTTTCAAACCGGCAGAAAAATTGATCAAATTTTTGAAATACGTACAAATTTAACCGACAAAGATGAAATTTCAACATCTACCGTTAATAAGTCATCTCCTGTAGTAGTAAATTTACTAACGTTTAAGCACCTGTTTGGACGTCAAATTTGCAAACTATGAGGAGACTTATTAAGTTTGTTTTACTAAAATTTAGTTGTAAAAGGTTAATTGACTCCTTTCAAATTCTTAAAATATAGGCAAATTTAAAATTAAATCCGTCAAATTTAACTATTTTACTTTGTAGAGATAATTTAGGATAATAAAAACAAACAGGCTTTAAAAGCTAAATTTTATTCTCCGAAAGTAAGATAAAAATGAGCGGATTTATCAGTGTTTCTCCGCGTGCGGCGTAGAGCATTACGTCCTCGAAATAGTTATCATTGATGCCGTAAACGTGATATTCGTACGCGCCGATACCGTATCCCATCGGAGTGATGTCCACGCGCGAATACCAGGCGTTTTTAGCTAGGATATAGCGGCTGGTGTCTTGCGAATACACCCACAGCACGATGTCGTCTTTGTTTTTTTGCCGCATGAGCCACGTAAACGAGTTTGAGATGTCGTAGAAAAAGTACGTATCGCCGTTTGGCATCACCGCCTGAGCCGTGTTGTTTAGGTCGCTGATGAGCACCTTGCTTTCAAAGCAGAGGTATTTGTTTAGCTCGATTTCTAGCGGCTTTTTTTCTATATTGCCGTGGCGAACGACGATCTTGCCCTCGCTAGTATCCACCGAAAACGCGAGTAGCGCCACCACACCGATGAGTAGCACGGCGGCGAAAATTTGCTTTATCATAATAAAACTCCTCGCAAAAGGTAGTATTTAGCGACGAAAAAGCTACAAACAAGAGCATTTACGATCAGCCAAAAAGAGGAAATTTTGAGCAAATGCTCGTAAGGTTTTTTCACGATTAGCTCCACCAAAAACGCCGATATGCCGTAGAAAATACCCAAAAACAGCGAACCCCAGATGAGGTAACCGACGTAAAAATACTCGCCCTTTAGCATGCAGTACGGGCATTTGTGATTTGGCTGTTCGTAGACGTAAAGCCCGAAAAAATAAGTAATCGCGTAGTATGCGATAAATAAAAACAGCAGGTTGCAAACAAAGCTCGCCATCGTCTGTTTGAGTAAATTTAGCGTCAAAATGACCGCAAAAATGGCGTAGTAAAATATGACCAAATTTAACTTCGTGTAGCCAAACGGTAGCTTTGGCGCCTGAAACACGACAGAGCAACAAAATACGGGTACTTTTAACGGTACGTTGCTAAAAAACAAAATCTCAGCGGCAAATTCGACCAAAACGCCGATAAAAAGCGCGGTGAAAATGATGTATTTTCGCTTTAAATACGGAAAATTCGTCGCCTTTAAATCAAGCGAATTTATGATGAGCCACAACCCAAAGCCAAAGATAAGCAGTAGTTTTAGCAGTAGTAAAATGCCGCCAAATTGGTTTGATCCGATGACGCCCGCCGAACACATAGCACCAGGCACTACGTCTGCTAGCTTGTTTAGGGATAGCGCGAAAAATACGAACAAAACGATCTTGCAAACTACGGCGAAAAACAAAATCGTATTTACTAGATAGTTGCGCTTTTCTAGGTCGTATTGCAAATTTGACGTCGAGTTAAAGTCCCACAGCCGCATGATGCGCACGACGAAATACTGCGAAATGCCCATCAGCACGATGATGATAAGCTCGATCAGTAAAAATGCGATGACAACGTCCGATAAAAATACGCTCACAACATCTCTCCGTCCTGCATCCTCACGTAGCCGTCCACGAAGTCCAGATCGTCAAATAAAATATCGTGCGTGGCGACGACGACGGTCTTTTTTAGCTCTTTAAATTTTTTCAGCATTTCGATGAAGATGAGCGAGTTTTGCTTGTCCAAATTTGCCGTCGGTTCGTCGGCTAGTATGACGCTAGGATCCATCGCTAGAGCCCTTGCTATCGCACATCGCTGCTTCTCGCCGCCACTTAGCTTTGAGATGATTTGATCTTTTTTGTGCGCGATATTAGCGAGATTTAGCGCGCGCTCGATTTGCGAATTTAGCTCGGCTTTTTTAAGACTTGTTAGACTTAGCGGCGCTAGTACGTTTTGATAGACGCTAAGGCCCTCGATCAGGTTAAATGACTGAAATATAAACCCGACCTCGCTGTGTCTAAAATTTGAGCTCATGATGTCGGGTAGCTTTGAGACGTTGCGACCGTTGATTAGCGCTTCGCCGCTACTTGGCTTGCTAAGTGCGCCGAGTATTCCTAGTAGCGTGCTTTTGCCGCTACCGCTGACGCCTTTTAGGATGACTAGATCACCGCTTTTTACCGTCAAATTTATATTTTTCAGCGCGTGAAATTCGTTTGGTTTGTTTTGATTGTAAATTTTACAGAGATTTTTTACTTCTATCGCGTTCATTTTACCGCCTCGCTCATGTCGCTAACGGCGATACGCCACGACGGGATGATGACGAATGCCAAAAACGGAATCACGCTAAAAACGAAGATCAAAAATAGCATATTAAAGTCTATTATCGGCGTGAAATCAGTAAAATTCGCCACCTCGCTGCCTAAAAATATATCTCGTAAAAACGGCGCGCCGAACAAAAACACGTATAGATACGCTCCCGCAACGCCTAGCAAATAGGCGCTAAAAGAAACTACGATGTTTTGGATAAATTTAAGCGCGATGATGTTTCTCACGCTAAAGCCGATACCGCGCAATATCGCGATCTCCTTTTTCTTCTCGCCGTAAGCGAGCGAAATTTGATTTTTCAGCAAGATAAAAAACGAAACCATCGCCACGACGTAAAGCACCATGAAAATGCCGCCTTTGTAGTAGTAAAGGTGCCTTATTTTGGCTACTCCGTCCTCGATACTCGTAACCTCGGTGTTTGGATAGACGTTTTGGATCTTTAGCGCTACTTCGCTGATCTCGTTGACGTTTGGCACCTCGACGTAGAGTCTAGTGTATTCGCCCTCTTTTAGACTTAGTACTTCGCGCGCGGTGGCGGGATTCATGTAGATAACGTCGTTTGAGACGATACCCGTTTCATGCGGCGCGGTTTTGTTGATCTTTATCGGGATCATTTTTTCTTCGGTTAAAAAGTTAAAAACGTCCTCGTAATAAAGCTCCGCCATCTCTTTTTTCACGCCTTCGCCCACGATCATCTCGTTTTCGTCCAAATTTTCATCGCCGACGATGTGAAACCAGACTCTTTTTTGCGCGAAATAATACTCTCCCTCGACCGCTCCCTCGACGCTAGCAACGCCTGGGATCTTTGAGACGTCGTAGATGTAGCCGTCGTGTATCAGGTCTCGTTTGCCCGCGCGTAGAGCTTCGACGACGATTTCCGGTTTTGAGCGGGTCAAATTTGTAAGGTCGCTTTGGATGGAGCTTGAGACGAAAAGAACCGCGCTTAAGATAAACACGATAAAAGCGAATATAAAAAAGCTAAAAGCGTGATCGGCGCGGTCTTTATAGAGCAGTGTAATGGCGTAATCGATAAAATTTTTACTCGGCATAGACAAACTTCCCGTACTCTTTTGAAATAAAATTCGTCGAAATTTGCGCGTCTTTGACGGATTTTTGGATCAAATTTAGCTGAGCCCCCTTGCCTGCTCTATCAAAGCCAAGATAATGCGCTCCGATACAAACGTAAAGGATCGCAAAAAAGCCCGCTAAAACGCAGATGAGCCTCACATCAACCTCTCAACCAAAAGCGTAGTTATCTCGTCAAATTTGACGATCTGCTTGCCGCCGTGATCTTTGGCGAAGGTCTTAGCGTCCTCTTCGTTTGCAAACGGAATCAGCTCGTTACCCATAGGTCCGAGTACGTTTGAGCCGGTTACGTAGTAGGCGGTTCTGGCGTCGATTTTGTTTAGCTTGTAGTAGTCGCTAACGAAAATTTGATCGTCTTTTTTGCCTTTTTCGAAATAATACTTCATCATGTCCTTGACGCCGTCAAAGTAATGCTCCTCTTTGTCCGTCTTCATCATCGTCGCCCACTGCGGGTTTTTGCCGATTAGCATACCACAAACAGGGCAGCGCGCGCCTTTTGGCACGACGATTCTCTCGGCTTTTTGCGTTTTTTGCTTAGATTTTGAGGCTTGATCGCTCGTGCCTAAATTTGCCGGAGCGTCCCATAGATATAGAGCTGCTGCTTGCAGGTGCTTGTCGTATTCAGGAGCTTTGCTAGCGCCCTTTGCGTCGCATGTTTTTTTGAGGTGGGCTTTTAGCTCGGAGATGGCTTTAAAGCTTTTTGGATCGACTTTCTCGCAGTTTGCTTCGTAAAATTCCTTGCCGTGCGCGTAAACGCCGCCTTCGCGTTTAGCTTTTATCATCTTGTTATCGCCCTCAAAGTCCTGTCCCGCGATCTCGTAAGCCTTAGCGAAATTCATTATCTCGCCGCCGTTTTCAGCCTGGAACTCTTTCGCGTCGGCCTCGGTTGAAAAGGCGTATTTGCTGTTTCTAGTCATCGTGCCGCCGATCTTGCTGCCGACGACGTAAAAGGCTTTATTTGCATCGATCAAATTTAGATTTTTCGTATCGACGACCTGTGCGTCGCTTGGGATTTTTCCTTCCGTTAGTTCGTATAAGCAGTGCAGAGATGCTACTTGTTTGCCGTTATAAACGTGGTTGGTTTTATAAAATTTAACCAAATTCATCCCGCAAACGGCGCAGTACTCTTTATCCTCGCCGCTTCCTACGAGCGTAGCTTTGCTTGGATCCACGCTTTGAAACATCGGCTTCATCTTGCCGGCTTGCTCGTTTGCTTCGGCGCCGAAAAGTAGCGCCGCCAGTAGCGCCGAACCCAAAATAGAACGTAAAATCATACTATCTCCTTAAATTATTTAGTTTTATTTGTTTCCGGTTTTAAAAACTCCGCATTCTCGCACGCGACTTTTAGACCTTTTGCACAGCTTTTTTCAAAGAGCTCTTTAGCCTTGGCGATATCGGCCGCGACACCTTTGCCCTCGGCGTACATTATGGCTAGGTTGTTGCAGCCTTTGTCGTAGTTTAGGTTGCAGGATTTTTCGTAAAATTCTTTAGCTTTAGCGTAGTCTTGCTCCGTACCCTGGCCGAATGCATATAAAAAGCCGAGGTTATCGCAGCCGATACCCACGCCGCCCGCGCAGGCCTTTTCGTAAAATGATTTTGCTTTAGCGTAGTCTTTTTCTACGCCCATGCCCTCAAGGTGCAGGTAGCCTAGGTTGTTGCATCCTATCATATCGCCGTAGTTGCAGGCTTTGGTGTAGAGCGAGATGGCTTTTTTGATATCGGTTTTGACGCCTGCGCCGTTTGCGTAAAGAAGTCCTAGCGCAGTGCAGCCCTCGTCATCTTGGCAGGCTTTTTCGTAGTATGCGGCGGCTTTGGCGAAGTCCTGAGTCGCACCGTTGCCGCTTTCATAGATGTAGCCTAGGTTGTTGCAAGCAAGCGCAAATTTAGCGTTGCAAGCTTTTTGGTATAAATTTATCGCCTTTTCGTAATTTTTCTCCGCGCCGCCCGTGCCTTCGAAATACACCACGGCAAGGTTGTAGCAGCCAGAAGCCTTGTTTTCCTCGTGGCAGGCTTTTTCGTAGATTTCTATCAGCTTTTTATGGTCGCCGCTTTGCTGGGCTTGCATGCCCTCTTGGATAAAGCCCGCGTTTACGCTAGCGCATAAAACCGCCGCCGCTAGTAGTTTTTTATACATTTTTTCTCCTTTTAAATCGTTTTTACGTCGCGCCCTCTAAAGGCTAGCGCGGTTATCAAAAGCATGCAGCCAAGCGCGATATATACGCTAATATGCACCAGCGGCAAATCTCCGCTGGCATAAGAGTGCATGCCTGTTAGGTAAAAATTTACGCCAAAATAAGTCATCGCGATCGAAGCATAAGAAAACACCGATGCGATCAAAAATACGTAGAGCGAATTTAGCTTCGGTATAAAGCGCAGATGCAGCGTGATCGCGTAAATTAGGATCGATACGTACGACCAAGTCTCCTTGCTATCCCAGCCCCAGTAGCGCCCCCAGCTCTCGTTCGCCCAGATTCCGCCGAAAAAATTTCCAAGCGTCAGTAGGCAAATGCCGATAATCAGGCTCGCCTCGTCGATAGCCGCGATATATCTGATCTGTTCGTTTAGGCGCGTTTCGTTGGCTTTGTTTTTAAACGCCATGAGTCCTAGCGCGATTAGCCCCAGCACGCAGCCAAGGCCCAAAAATCCGTAGCTAGCCGTGATTACCGAGACGTGGATACTGAGCCAATACGACTTTAGCACCGGAACCAAATTTGTTATCTGCGGATTTACGAAGCTCATATGCGCCACCAGCATCACGATGCCAGCTAGCAGCGCGGCCGCCGCAAGCGCAAGCAACGAACGTCTAAAAAATATCATCCCAGCTAGCGCTCCAGACCAGCCGATATAGATCATTGATTCGTAACTATCGCTCCAAGGCGCGTGCCCCGAGACGTACCAGCGTAGCGCCAAGGCCGCCGTATGCACCGCAAAACCGAGCGCGAACGTAGCTAAAATCGCTCGCTCAAGCGGTAAAATTCGCCTCGATAAAAACACCGAAGCAAGCCCCAATAAAAGCGCGGCAAAGCCCAAAATCCAGTAAAAATAAACTAGCTTTTTAAATACCGAAGCACGGTTGTAAAAGACTTCGGCATCGACTCTGCTAACGCTAGGTAAAATTTCCGCCGAGGCCGTTCGCTGATAGTTTCTTAGCGCGGCTAGCGCGGAGTCCGCCTTGCTCCAGTCGTTATCCGCGATGCCCTCTTGCAGACCAACAAGATAGTCGTTTAGCATGTTTTTTGCGTCTAGAGCGACTCGCTCGTCGTTAAAGGCGTCGTTTGGCGAGAGCCACGCGTGCTGTGGGTCGTTTGCCGCAGGGATAAATTTAAAAAACGTGCCCTTAAACGTTAGATACGCGATGTTTAGTCGCTCGTCAAATTTGATGAGGTCGTTATCGAGCGTGCCTCGTTTTGATAGAGGTTTTTCGTTCGCGGCTTCGACCTGCGCGGCTAGTTTATACTCGCCGTTTGCGTCAAACGCGTCCCTAAAGCTCGCGTAATCTCCGCTTAAATTTAGCATTTTTTTGATTTCGCCGTTTTTTATTTTGACGATTTTGATATCTTGCCACAGCGCGGGGTTTAGACTCATCCCAAGCACTATTTGTTCGGCACTTAGGCCATAAAGCGAGTCTGTGCCGGAGATTTTATTTACGATTTCGCTCGCTTCGGTGCTTAGCGGCTTTATCCTGCCCGCGTAGTCTTGCACGAGAAGCTTTGCAAATTCGCCGTTAGCGTGAGCGGCGGTGTTTGCGGCGAAAGTTTTTAAAATCTCGCTCTCGTTTTGCTCGGCCGCGTTTGCGTTAAAATTTAAAAAACCAAGCGCGATAAACGCCGCGACGAGCGAAAATCTGCTGTTTTTTATGAAATTTATGAGTTTTAAAAATCGGCTATTTTTAGTAAAAAAGTTGCCGACGACGCCGACGCAAAGCAAGAAATATCCGATGTAGGTCGGGATTTTGCCCGGATCGCGGTTGACCTCTAGTACTGTGCCTTGCTCGTCCGCGTCGTAGGAGGACTGAAAGAGCTTAAAACCTTGCAAATTTAGCGGATGGTTCATGTAAATTTTATACTTTGCCAAAATTTCTCCCGAATCAGATAAAGCCTCTACGTCGCTAGAGTATGAGGACGGGCTTTGCGAGCCGGGGTAGCGCTCAAGCTCAAATTTAATAAGCTTTATCGAAAACGGCAAGCTAACTAGCTTTGAGCCCCAAGTTAGCATTATCTCCTCGCCGTCAAAATTTAGCATACTAGGCTCACCTAGCCAGCCTACGCCGCCGTGGATTTTGGCCGTTTGTTCCCGCTGCCCTTCAAAGCCGGCTTTTACTACGAGAGTGCCTCGTTCGCCTTTTGGCGCGGCTTTATAGGAGTCAAATTTGACGGTGAAATTTTTTGAGTTTATGCTTTGCGTGAAGCTAAAATTATTATCCCCGATTTGGGTTAAATTTAGCGGATACTCGAAAAATGCATCTTTGGTTCGGATCTGCAGATACGGCTTTACGCTCACCATCTCGTTTCCGCTCTCGCCGGCCCTTACGTGTAGTACGCCCTCGGCGCCCAGATAGCGCGTCAAAGCCGCGCCGATAAAGATAACGATAAATGCCGCATGCATAACGAAGGAGCCGAAGCGGCGCCACATTTTGGTTTTAATTATAATGCCGAGCAGG
>NZ_CALIAV010000013.1 GCF_938045625.1 uncultured Campylobacter sp. | reverse complement strand
GTAAAATTTTATTGTTAAAAGTCTAAGTACATCGCGCCGCAAATATCTCAAACGAGATGACGAGTACGCAGGGCGCGGCAAGTCTCTTTTAAGAACGCGCTCTTTGCGCGTGATCCGTTTTATTCACTATAAATTTAGACTCACGGCGTTTGGAGCCATTTGCGATGAAATTTTAAAATTTCATCGCGAATTTTCTACGCCTCGCGCCTATTTTTTGAAAAGCTCAGATACGTTCGGGGCTTGTTTTTCTTGCTCGCTAGCGGCGAAAAATTCCGCTTTAGCGAAGTTGAAAACGCTGGCGATGATGTTAGTAGGAAACATCTCGCAGGCGTTATTATAAACTGTAACGGCGCCGTTGTAAGCGCGGCGTGCGGCGCTGATCTGCTCTTCGCACTCGCCTAACGCGTTTTGTAGCTTAGCAAACGATTCGTTAGCTTTGAGGTTTGGATACGCCTCCACCGCGATGCGGATCTGTCCTAAAAGAGTCGAAATTTCGCTATTTAGCTTAAATTTGTCCGCGTTAGAAGCCGCATTGATCGCTTGCGAGCGAAGTTCGCTAACGCGCGTTAACACGGCGTTTTCGTGGCTCATGTATTCGCGCGTGGCGCTAACTAAATTTGGGATGAGGTCGTAGCGTTTTTTAAGCTGCGTATCGACAGTGGAAGCGATGTTTCGCACCTGGTTGCGCTTGGCGATGAACGAGTTATAAACGCCCACTAGCGCCAAAACTAACAAAACTATGACGACTAATAAAATCAAAGCCGCACTCATTTTCTCTCCTTTTAAAGTGTTTCAATTAAAAATAAGAATATTTAGCTATACTTGCCATTTCTTTTCGCGTGTCAAGGTAGCTCAGCTGGTTAGAGCGCTGGTCTCATAAGCCGGAGGTCGAGAGTTCAAGTCTCTCTCTTGACACCATCTTCAAATTACCTTTAAGAGTGCAACGGTGCCTCAAAAAAGTTCGAGATTATATCTTACTTATACTTGAAAAATAATGAAAATTGGCAAAAGTATAAAATTTACCTTCGGGCAAATGTGAGTTTTTTTGAATTTGTTGCTCCGTCTCTAAAAGATAAATTTACGCAAAGTATCTTTACCTACGAGCCTTTAAGATATTTTGGCAAAAGTTTTTTATTCGAGTCTCTTTCGCGTTTTCACATCGGTAATCCGTATCAGCATAACCTATCACATTCCGCACAAATTCACACTATTTAGATAAAATTTTGATATAATCTCCCGCTTTAAAAGCTAAAATTCAAAGGAAACATATGAAATTTATTTCTCACAAAATTTTAAAAAGCGCGGTTTTGCTGGCGGCATTGGGATCTTTTGCGACTTGCTACGCCGAGATGCAACAGCCTAACGGCTACGCCATAAGCGGCGCGGCGCTATCAGCAATAGAGGAGGATAACAGGGCGAAAGAAAATTATCTAGTCATCGACGTTAGAAGCGCGGATGAGTACGCCGCAGGCCACGTGAAGCACGCGATCAACATCCCGCTTGGAGAGCTGGAAAGCAGACTGGATGAGATAAACGCCTACAAGGATAGAAACGTCGTGCTTTATTGTAACACCGGCAACCGCAGCGGCAAGGCGCTTGATCTGCTTAAACAAAAGGGCTTTAGCATGCTTATGAATGCGCCCGGCGTGAAGCAGTACGACTACGAGCTGTATAAGGTCGGCAGCATAAACGCAGATGGGTTTTTGAAAATAGCAAATGAGCCGAACGTGCTGATCATCGACGCTAGGCAGAAGCAGGACTACGACGCGGGGCATATGAAAGGCGCGATAAATATCCCATACGGCGAGCCTTTAGAAAACTACAAGGACGTGCTTGAGGCCAACAAAGGCAAAAGAATAATCACACACTGTTACAGCGGCAACCGCAGCGCCAAGCTCGCCAAAGCCCTAAACGAGCGAGGCTACAACGTCACGAATTTACTCGACGGCACGAAAGAATATAATTACGAACTGGTGAAGTAAATTAGAATTCGGGCTTTTGAAGTAAATTTAAAAGCCCGAATTTTATAAATTCGCAAATTTTCTATAATGTGATGATTGTTTATTTTGCGACGCGAAATACAAAATTTAACTTCGTGTGCGGCGCGTAAATTTAGACGCCCCAAATCCGCGAAATTTTAGATAGATATTCCATGCCGTATTTGGCGAAGCCCTCTCGCGAGCAAAATTCTGCGCGTATGGGTTTGGCGTAAAATTTTACTTTGGAATTCCGCTCTCGGAATTTTGCGATGCGAAGTTCCAAGCGGCGAAATCTTTCAAAAATTTTAAATTTCAGCAAATTTAACTATTCGGCATGCATAAATTTCACTCAAAATATAACTAGACGCTTTTTGCGAGGTTTAAACCTGGCAAATTCTTGATTAAATTTATTCGGATTAATAAAAATAAATCCCGCAAAATGATAAAATACCATTTTGAGTAAATTTGAAACGGTATTTTACGGGAGGGATCATGAAATTTAAAGATTTTAAAGCTGCAAACTGCGCTAACTACGACTTTTTCACCGCCGAAGAGCTAAGCCATAAAGAATTTATCAGACTAAGTTTCGGCGAGTTCGCCCGCAAAAATCCAAACTCGAGTTGGGCGCTTAGCATCGACGACAGGAGCTTCGATTCGTTTCCGAATTTTACTCAAAAGCATCCAATTTGCTTATCCGATCTAAATTTTAAAGATAGCGTCTTTCAGTTTAGGATTTGCTCCGAAAATAGTGTCCAAAGTCTAGGACACCGCATTTTTACCTGCTTAGATGGTATCCACAAAGACTTCGTCGCGAGCGAGATCAAGCAAACCGATGAAGTGATGATGAAGCTAAAGATGGGCGTTTTGAAGGACTTTACCTGCGTCTCAAAGTGCGGCTGGTGGATAACCGACATCTGGCGCGATATGTATCCGGTGACGGATGAGAGCGAGAGCGAAAATTTCGTCGCAGATATGCTTGGTAGCGAATTTTCGGCGCAAATGCAGCTCATAAACGAGCGACTTTTGAGCGCGCAAAACAGCGGCGAGCTTGACGAGCTCATCGCCGAGCTAAGGACGCAGGAGTAAATTTTAAAATTTTGCCCGCGCGTTATTTTTGATGCGGCGAGCGTGTTCGTACGTCTTTGCGGAGAAATTTTAAAATTTGCCGCCTTAAATTTCACCCAGCCCGCCGTTTGCGGCGCAGCTGTTTAGCGGATATGGCGTGAGGCCGTAGTCTGCCGCTTCGACGTTCCAAAAGTCTAAATTCGCACTGCGCGAGACGATATACTCAAAGCCCTTTTGATTTAGCTCGATCAAAATTTCAAATTCCTCGCCGTTTTTGCAGACGATACTTTCGAAAAAGTGCGAAAAGCAGGCGATCTTTGCGTTTTCTTTCTGCATCGATTGATTTAGCATGAGCTCCATGTTGCTTAGAATTTTAAATACCGTCTGGCTGGTCTCAAACCTGCCGAAGCGCGCGTAATACTTCGCTAAATTTTGCTCGTTTAGCGTAACGGATTTCGTGCAGTTTTGCGTTATCTGCTCGTATATCACACCGAAAAGCTCAATCGACGCGTTTTGATTATCTATCGCCTTGTTTTCGTGGTTTTCGATGACAACAAAGCCGTCTTTTATGCAAAATTTCTCGTTTTTATAGTAAAAGCTCACTCTTGCGATCTCTTGCTCGAAGCGCTTTTTATAAGTGAAAGGTAGATACGTTGTAACGCCCATTTTATCGATGATCGCAGAGCTTTTGACGCCTCCGTCCAGCTCGTGCTGCATAAAGTAGCGGATGAAGCTGCCCTGTTCGATATCAAAGCTATTTAAATACTCGATCTTATCCAGATACGCGCAGCGGTAGAGCCGCACGAACTCGGAATTTAGCGAGATATTGATCTCGTCGGGGATGTCGCCGTATTTTTCGCTTTGCGGCGCGTCGATGCGCTCTATGATATTCATCTGTTTTTCGACTTTGTCTTTTACGAAAATAGTGATTTTTACTTGCTGCATCTCATAAAAGCGCTTTATCGTCTCGGTCGCGCTTTTGGTAATGTCGGTCTTAAATTTTTTCGCTAGCTCCGATTTTTTGAGCGTCAGTGAAAAATCGCCGTTTTTTAGCTTGTTCTGCGAATACAGAAGATAAAGTAGCTCCTCATAAATCATCAAATGCGAGTAGGTTAAAAAGGTATTATCCACGACTATGACATAGTAGCAGCGCGTTACTGAGTATCTTTTGTTGTCTCTTAGAAAGTCGTTGTAAATTTTTAGCTTGCTCGCATTTTTCGATACCTTAAATACGTCGTAAGATTCTAAAAATATATTTTCCATATTCCGCCTTAGGTCAAGATACTTTTGAAATATTACACCATATTTGTTTTAAGTTGTTTTAAATTTTATCTTAAGGATAAAAAATATTAGCGAGTAAAATAATTTATAAAATTTCAATCATATTTTTAATATCAGCTTAAATATAATAAAATAATTTA
>NZ_CALIAV010000012.1 GCF_938045625.1 uncultured Campylobacter sp. | reverse complement strand
ACTATATCCAGATAACTAACGCGTAATCTTAAGTGGAGCGGAGTTTTTCCGCTCCAAAATAATTGCCGTTTTTGGATCAAATTTTACATAAACGCAACAAGCTTCGACATGTAAAAGCCAAATAGGCCACAGCGGTAAAAAACCGACTGCATATTTCAGCGTGTCGGCGGAATTTACGCACTAATGATTTTCACTCGAAAAATCCCTTTTTCACGAGCTTGCCCTCTTTTACGCAAAACTCCCCTTTCGCGATCACGCTATCTAGGTTTAGAGCTTCGTCAAATACCGCAAAATCAGCATCAAAGCCTACTTTTATCTCGCCTTTGCCGTTTAAATTTAGGTATTTTGCGACGTTTTTGCTCATCATGCTTAGAGCTTGCGGGATGGTTAGGATTTTATTTTTCACGCAGGCTTTAATGACCTCTAAATTTGTCTCGCACGAAGCGCAGCCGTAGCCAACCAGCGCGCCGTTTTCGTCAAATCTAGGCACGCTGCCGTTGCCGTCCGAGCTCATCGTTAGGCGCTCTAAATTTAGCCCGTTAGCAAGCCCATACGCGATAGCTTCATGAAGCGGGGCAAATTTACTTCCGCCGCTCGTGATGTCGATGTAGCCGCCCATTTTTTGAAATTTGATCGCCTCGTCAAAAAGCTCCTTCGTCCGCGCGCAGTGCGTCGGCGAAAAGTAATTAATCGGGAACGAATAGTCCTTGATCACGCTAAAAATGAGGTCAAATTTATCCGCGAGCCCGCCCATGTGCATGTGCAGCACGCCGCCTTTTTTCGAGATCATGCCGCCGATGCGGATCTGCGTAAGGGTCTTGATGAGCTCCTGAGAGGTCGGGTAGCTGCCGCGGTTGTCGCTCATCGCGATCTTACAGCCGATGACCTTGTCGATGAGCACCAGATCGCGCGTGACGGAACCAGTAAATGTAACGCTAGGCAGAGCGTAAGAGCCTGTATGGATGAAGGTCGAGATGCCCTCGTACTCGAGCGCCTTGGCCTTTGAGTAGAGATTTTCGAGACTCCTCGTGCACCCGTCGGTACCCAGCGTGCCTACGACCGTCGTCGTGCCGTAGCGGATGATTTGCGACAATGTTATTTCGGGCGTTCGCGAATGATAACCAGCCTCGCCGCCGCCGCCCGTGATGTGCACGTGCTGATCGATGAGTCCGGGTGCTAAAATTTTGCCCTCTAGGTCATAAACCTCAAGCCCATCGACTCGAAAATCAAGCTCCTTGGAAACGGCTAAAATTTTACCGCCTCCGAGTAAAACGTCGCTCCTGCCGACGTGCTCTGGCGCGTATAGATCGGCATTTTTAAGTAACAGCATATTTTCTCCTTTGCTTTGGGTTTTTTTATTGTAAATTTTACGTTTTCTGGCTTATTTTCATTGCGATGTCACGCCGTCATTTTACATCAAATTTGATAAAAACCAGATATTTCAGTTTTTATTGGAGAAGCAGTGGTTTGAGTGATGCTTGGTTTTATTTTTGTAGATTTAGCTGGAGGTCAAATTTAGCCGGCTATCCGCTTAGCTGCACGCTCTCTTCTATTTTCATTAGCCCCGTAAATACGCGCCTGGCAGCCTCTTTTTGCTCGTCCGAGATTTCGATTTTTTTCTCGTTTAAAAGCAAATTTACGAGATCTTCGTTTTGCAGCGTCTGGACGTCAAATTTTCTCGCATTTGCGGCGATTTTTGCCGCGAGAGGATTTTTTGATTTAAAATTTTCGTATGGCATCTTTCTCGATTTTTAGTGGATTTTTAGGGTTATTATAAAAAATTTGCAGTAAATTTTAGCTCAAATTTAAACTCGGCGCGCACCCCGCAAAACAAGAACGCGCAACCGAGTTAAATTTTAGCCGCCAGCCGAGTCTAACGCTTTAAAATTTTAGCGTTTTCGCAGCCGACCTCTAGCCCCATCTTGCACGCTTTTTCGTAAAATTTAACCGCAGCTTTGACGTCCGCACTTACGCCCATGCCGCGCTCGCTCATGAAGCCGGCTTCGTTGCAGCCTTTAGCTAGCCCAAGCTCGCATGAGTTTTTATAGAGCTCGTACGCTCGCGCTTCGTCTTTTGCTATGCCAGCACCCGTCTGGCACGCGTACGCTAGCGCGTAGCAGCCCAGCTTATCGCCCATTTTGCATGCTCGCTCGTAAAATTTAGCCGCCGTACTAGGCTGCTTTGCCGCGACCTTTCCGCTAGCGATCATCGCGCCCAGATCGTAGCATGCCCGCGCGTGTCCGCCTTCGCACGCTAGATTAAAGAGCCTCGCCGCCTCGCTAAAATCCGAAACTCGGTACATCGCTAACGCGTCTTCAAACTGCTTGTTTGCCAAATTTGCAGGCACGCTCGCAAGGACGCTAGTCATCTCGTTTGAGGATCTTGTTTGCGCCGCAAAAAGCGCGCTCGCGGCAACAATCAAACAAAGTAAAATTTTTCTCATACTGACTCCTTTTTATGAGGTTTCGATTTAAATTTTAGCCCTTTTTGATAAACATAAATGAAATTTTAACTAAATTTGCCGAGCCGCACGCTCGCAAAGACCTAAATTTAGGCTCTAAACGGTCAAATTTTGGTCCTATTTCGGCAAGATTTTATTCATCGCAAAACCGCAAAATCGCCCCGTGACGCTATCTCTACGGTAGGAAAATAGCTCCTGCGTCTCAAACGTACAGCGCGGATCAAACTCCGCTCGCTCAACGCCAAGCTGCGCAAATTCGTCCCGCAAGGCCGCTTCCATGTCAAATTTGCCGCCATTTTTATAGCGGTTAAACTCGGCCAGATCTAGCTCACCAACCTCGTAGTTTCGCGCTTTGATGTTTGCGCCGACAAACACGCGCAGATCACCAGCCTCGCAGCCAAACTCGCTCGCCATCAAATTTACTGCGTTCGTGCAAATTTTACCCGTTACGCCCGCTCTGCCCGCATGCACGGCGGCAACTACGCCCCGCCGCTCGTCCGCTATCAAAACGGGTGAGCAATCGGCGACCAAAACGCAAAGCGTAACGCCTCTAAGCGCCGTTATCACGCCGTCGCAAGGCGGTAGCTCATCCTCTAAATCTCGCAAAATTTCCACGCGATTTGAGTGAATTTGGCGCATAAATTTTAGATTGTCGGGCGCTACGCCGATTTGCTCGGCTAGGATTTCGCGATTTTTAGCGACGTTTGCGGGCTGGTCTCCGACGTGACCCGCCAAATTTAACCCCTCGTACTCACCGTCGCTTACGCCGCCAAAACGCGTCGTAAAGCCGAGTTTTAAGCGCTCGCTCTCAAAAACTACGTCTAAAATTTCCCGCTTCATTTTTCCTTTTTCCTCGCCGTCCGCTCCGTATAGAGTGTGGTTTTGCAAGCTAAATTCGCAAGCTATAAATTTTCGCCTCGCAAAAGCTTAATAAAGGCTCGCGATATGCTGCGACTCGTCCCAGCTGATCTCGCTTTTGCCGCCGTTTTCGGCACTGCGGCCAAACTCCAGCTGCCTAGCTACGTAGCGCGCGAGCAGGTCGCTTTCCACATTTACGCGGCGCCCAGGCTCAAACTCGCCAAACAAGCTCTCTCGAAAGGTGATCGGGATGATCGTGAGGCGCACGCCGGTCGGCAAAACTTCGTTGATCGTAAGACTCACGCCCTCGACTGCGATACTGCCTTTGTTCGCCATCAAAGGCATGACGCTAGAGGGCAAATTTATATAAAAATCAACCCCGTTTTCGCGCCGCTCTATGCGCGCGACCTCGCCGATAGCGTCTACGTGGCCTTGCAGCAGATGTCCGTCCACGCGGTCGGCTAACCGCATCGCAGGCTCGATATGCACGCGTCCGCGCAAATTTTCCGTCGCGATATGCACTCTGGTTTCAGCGCTAAGCTCCACGCTAAAGCCGTCTGCGTGTAGCTGCGTCACGCTCAAGCACGTGCCGTTTACCGCGACGCTATCGCCTAAATTCGGGCGATATGCGGCTTTTAGTCGTAGGGTATTTTGCGAATAGCTCGCAACCTGCGCGATCTCTCTAATCAGTCCGTTAAACATTTTTCGTCCTTAAATTTTGAGCTATTTTATAAAATTTAGCCTCAGAGCGGGCTAAATTTACCGTCTAAATTTTAGCCGCCCGATTTTTGCCGCGACGCAAATATGCAAAACTAGCAGGATGATCGCGCCCCGCCTCGGTAAATTTAATACACTTTAAAAATATTAAGATAAAATAGGAACTTAATCTTAAGCCACAAGAAAAGATAAACTTGAAAAAATCACGACTAGGCCTACTCGAGACCGATATTTTAGACGTTTTGGATCAAAACGAACTCGCTAAATTTAACCGCGAGTTTCTAGTCAAAGGCGCCGCGATCTACGCCGAATCCATCAAAGTCGTGATATTTAAAAGCGGCTCGGGCAAGCTCTCGTTTTTCGAGGACGGCGAAGAGTTTATCGTCTATCATCTCCAAAAAGACAACATCTCGATCATAGACGACGTGTGCGTGCTAGAGATCCTAGAGGACAGCGAGATCTACTCGATCGATGCAGACGACATGGGCGAACTGCTAAAAAACGAGAGATTTGCCAAAGCATACGCCGACACGCTCGTAAATATCTCCTTGCTGCAGCGCCAAATCATAAAATCGATACTTTTTGAAAGCGCGAAAGGGCGCATCGCAAACTTCCTCGTCGAGCTCGCCGCCGAGCAAAATTTGACGCAAAACGGCTATCACTACGTCTTTTTACCGTTTTCGCTAAAGGTGCTTTCAAGCTTCGTCGGACTCAAGCGCCAAAGCGCAAGCACCGCGTTTAACGAACTAATCAAAGACGATATCATCAGGCGCATAACCCCGCATGAAATTTTGATAGTGGATTACGAAAAGCTACAAAGCTATACGAACTAAATTAAATTTACGCGCCTAGACCCGCACCGCAAAAACGCTAAATTTGAGTTTTTAAATTTAATGTAGTTAAATTTGTAAATTTAGCAAGATGTGAGATATTTCAGACAGAATAGGCGTAGTTTAAATAGTTTTTGATTAGGCGTGACGGGAGCATACATGTAGTATGTGACCGAGCGCCTTAATCAAAAACTACTTTTAAAATCCGTTCATTTATGGGGAATTATTTCTTTTTCATGTCAAATTTATTCGCCATAAATCCAACTAACCCCACAAAGAAAAGTCCGCCGCAGATATTGCCTAGCGTAACGGGAACTAGGTTTTTACCGATGAAATTTCCCCAGTTTAGCACTTCTAGTTTTTCAGCCGTGATGCCGTGCCCTAGAGCCGTAGCCGCAGCGGTGATATCTCCGCCGTTTGCCGCGATGTAGTGAGCTTTAGCGATGATGGCTTCTGTTATGATAAACATATTTGCTACGCAGTGTTCCATAGAGCATGCGACAAACGCGCCTATCATCCACATGATCGCAAAAAATTTACCCGCAAGGTTGCTCTCGCTGGTCGCAGTCCAGATAGACATACAAACAAACACGTTACAAAAGATACCGCGGATAAATAGCTCGTGAAACGGAGCAGTGATCTTGCCTATACCTGAGGGTATAAAGTGTTGCAAGATATAGCCGTCGTATTTTAGCGGTAAGCCAGAGTAATAATACATATAAGCAATTAGCGCGCCGCCGACGAAGTTAAAAACCCAAACGATCGCCCAGTAGCTAAAGGTCTTGCCTAAATTTAGCTTGCCTTCATACGCGCTAACGCCGCTTAAAACCGAGCTAGTAAATAGATGTCCGCCGTAAAAAACGACCATCATGAGACCGCAGCTAAAGGTGATGCCGCCGATAAAATTTGCAAGACCGATAGACTGCTTTTCAGCCATGCCCACGGTCGAGTGCGCCCAGAAAATATCGCCCATAGCAATCGCCGCGCCCGCCATGATAGCTAGAAAAATAATGCTTACTAACGGAGTATGCGCCTTGTGCTCCATCGAATTTGACACCGCTTGCGCGGTTTCTGCAGGATTTAACATGTCCTTCTCCTATTTTAAATTTTTATCTATCTCCAAAATGCGCTCGTAAGCTTTTTGCGCGCTTTTTTTTGCGTTTTCGCTTAAACCCTCTTTAAAATCAAGCACGTTCTCAAGCAAAACGCTAATACCCAAAAATAGCGTTTTGGGACAAATTTTACGCAGGTAGCTTAAAAGTACGGGCGTAGGCAAGTTGTGCGTCGAGTAGATATAGTCGCGCTCGTTGCTAAGATCGAAAAACTCGATCGCGCCGTCTTTAAACCCGCTCATAGCATCTACCACGACGATGATATCAGGCTCAAATTCTCTAAGCGCGCCAAACTCGTTTTCAGGCACGTCCTGTCCGTAAAATACCCGCCAATCTTTCAAATTCGCCTCGACGATTCGCCCGGTTTCGTTGCCTACGTCGTCGTCGCCGCGCATGGGATTGCCGATGCAAAGCAAAGCCTTTTTCATCCTAAAAGCCCTCCGTGCGCTAAATTTAACCCGTAAGCGTTTGCCGAATTTGAGCTAAATTTCATCAAAAGTCCTTCCTAAGCACCAGATATCCCTCGCGCAGATTTTCAAGCTCTTTTTTTAGCTCGCATTCGCAAAGCTCGGGGATGAGCCTTACCGCATGCTCCCTAAATATCTCCACTTCAAAATACTTACTTAAATTTCCCAGCTTAAATTTGACGTATTCGCCGCCGCTAGCTACGATACGCTCAAACTCCTCGTCGGGTATTTCGAGCGTTTTTTCGCTAAAGTCCACCGTCCCCACGCCGTGTCCGACGCAGACGGAAAATAGCTTGATATCTTTTAGCTCTTTTGGCATCTTTTCGTTTTCGTCCATGTGGCGGCGGGCTAGTTTATAGACTCTTATCATCGTTTATCCCAAATTTCTTTTTTGACGTCGATGGCATTTTGCGTATCGCGTTTTGCTTTGGCGTATTTTAGATAGACGTCGTTGTAAAGCAGCCCCATACACTCGGCGTATCTAGGGTCTTCTTCTTTATGGATAGCCTCTAGCATCGCTTTTTTAGTAGCCGCTACGTCGTGGATATTAGGAGAAGTTTTGGCCGCGTCCATATACTTGGCAAACAGCGTCCTGCCGAAGATATAGCTCATTAGCCTCTTTGCCTCGGCTTCCAAATCGCGCTCAAAAAGTATATCGCCTATGATAGACTCTTTTACGGCGGGAGCTTTGCAGTCGTCTTGCTCAAAGCTTCTTTTTTGCAGCTTTTGATCTATGATGCCAAGAGCCATGCCAAGGCCGTATATGACGCTAGCAGGATGCGGAGGACAGCCCGGGATATAGACGTCTACGGGGATAATCTTATCTATACCGCCCCAAACGCTATAAGCGTCGTAAAAGATACCGCCCGTACTGCCGCACGCGCCAAAGGCCACCACGATCTTTGGATCGGGCGCTGCCTCGTAAGCGCGAAGCAGCGGATAATACATCTGGCGCGTAACCGGGCCGGTGCAGAGCAAAATGTCTGCGTGGCGAGGGTTGGCTACTAGCTTAAAGCCAAAGCGCTCCGGATCCCACATCGGCGTGATAGCGGCGAAAATTTCTATCTCGCAGCCGTTGCAGCTGCCGCAGTCGATGCGGTAGACGCTAAAGCTTCGTTTGATATTTTTTAGATGTTCTAACTTTGCGGTTAGGTCGTTTGCCGTTTTTATATTTTCGGGAACTTGATAAAGGCTCATTTTATCCCCTCCTCTACGTCTTTAGTTATGCGCTCTACGGCTTGGGCTTTTTTGCACTCGGGGCAGATATATAGATAGTCTTTAGCTTCTTCTAGTCTGCCCGGGAGCAAATTTGCCGTACTAAGCTTTGAAAAAGTATAGTTTATAAGGCGAACCGGCGTATAGGGTTTGCCGCAGCATTTGCACTTTTGCATCTCTAGTTCGCCGCGCTGAATTAGCGCGCTTTTGTCAAATTTAACCGCAAGCTCGAAACCCTGGCTTAAACGCACGCCGCCGGTTGGACAAACCTCGTCGCAGCGTCCGCAAAATATGCATCGTCCGCAGTCAAACTGCCAAACGAGCTTGTCTTGCTTTTCGTTCATCTTTAGCTCTATGGCGTTGCTAGGGCACGCTACGCCGCACGCCGCGCAACCTATACAAAGCTCGTAGGTGTAAAACGGCTGCCCGCGGAAATTTTCGGGTACCTTATAAGGCTCAAACGGATAGGCGTAGGTCGCCTTTCCGTATTTTTCGGTTACGTCAAATAACTTCATCATCTTAAATCCTTTTTGCTAATTTTGCCCGTTTGGCAAAATTTCTTAAGGTCTTTTTCGGTTAAAATTTTGCTCTTTTTGGTATTTACGTCCACTACGGTAACGCGGTCGGTGCAGGAGTAGCACGGATCTAGCGAGCAAACGATAAGCGCCGCGTCTGAAATGTTATTTCCGCGGAACTGATAGCGAAGGCTAGGCCAGTTGTTATACGTAGCCGCGCGGCATCTCCAGCGGAAAACCTTTTGCGCGCTGCCTTGCATGATCCAGTGGACGTTTTCGCCGCGAGGAGCTTCTACGTGTCCGAGGGCGAAATTTTCAGGCTTTATCATCGTTTTTGGATCGATTGATATCGGCGTTTGAGGCATTAGCTCCAAACACTGCCTGATGATATGTATGGACTCTTTTAGCTCGTTATATCTCACGACTTCGCGGCTAAATACGTCTCCGCCGTGCTCTACGTAGACTTTAAATTCGATATTTTTAAAGAAATCGTAAGGGTGATCGTAGCGGTTGTCGCGCTTTAGACCCGAGCCTCGCATATTAGGGCCCACGGGGCTAAAGTCTCTTGCTACTTGCTTATCTAGCACGCCCACGCCTTTCCAGCGCGCGATTTGGCGTTTATCGTCCATAACCGCGTCCCAAATTTCAGAAATTTGAACGTCGAGCTTGTTTATCATCTCGATGCCCTTTTTTATCTCGTTATCGGTCATGTCGCGGCGAAGTCCGCCCATGATGACGTTGCCGTATGTTTTACGGCCGCCGGTTACGAGCTGGGCTAACTCCATAGAGTACTCGCGCACTCTAAAGATATGCATAAAGGCGTTATAGTTACCCGTTACCTCGCAAGCTAGACCGATGTTTAAAAGATGACTGTGAAGGCGCTCGATCTCAAGGCAAATCACGCGGATAGCCTGCGCTCTTAGCGGAACTTCAAGCCTGATAGCCTTCTCTGCCGCTTCTATACACGCAATCGCGTGAGCGTAGCCGCAAATTCCGCAGACGCGCTCTGCAAGGTAGCCCATCTGATCGTAGTTCATACGGTTTTCGGCTAGCTTTTCCATACCGCGGTGCTGATAAAAGAGGCGGTAGTCCGCATCTATGATCTCGTCGCCGTCGCAAAATAACCTAAAGTGTCCCGGTTCGTCGCTGGTTACGTGCAAAGGCCCAAGCGGCACGTCGATGACGCTATCGCCTTTTGGAAATAAAAACTCGGTATCTGGCTCATCTTGATGAGCGACCGGATCTGGTCTATAGCGGTAGTCCATCGCGTCTTTTCTAAGCGGATAAAGGCCGTCAGGCCAATCGTCGCTTAACACCAATCTACGCTTATCGGGTAAACCCTCGGCTACTAGGCCGAACATATCGTAGGCTTCTCTTTCGTACCAAACGCAAGCAGGCACTAGCGGCGTAACCGACGGAAAAGTCGGATCGACGCCGGGAATTAGCGTTTTAACGGTGATAAAGCACTTATCCTCGGCAGCAAAGTCGTCTTCTTCCGTCATCTTGCCACCCTCCATAGATAAAGCGTAGTAAAGCGCAAAACAGCCGTTTATAGTCCTCTCGTCGCTAGGTATCATCGTAGAGATGAAACCGCCGATATCGTAGTAAAGGGTCTTAACCGCAAGCGGAAGATCGTTTCTGTCCACTAGGACAGTAATTTGATCGTCGGCTTGGCGGGTTACTTCTAGAACCTTTACCTTTGTTTTTAAAATTTCAACGAATTTATCGCCTCTCATAATAGTTCTCCAGTTATTATCTTAACGCCGTTTTCAACCAGCGTATAAAAGTTATCCACGTGCCAAACGCCAAAGATTATAATCAAAGCGCAAAGCAGGATAAGCGGTAAATTTTCTAATATACTCATCTCTTTATTATGAACGACCGCGCCTTTAGGTTCGCCGAAGCTTGCTAAGTTAAAGTGCGAGAAGTCCGCGATAAAGATGATGGCAAGAGCTATCGCAAATAAAGCGACGCTAAAGTATTGACCGCTATTTACGGCGCCGACGAAGACGTTAAATTCGCTAACGAATATCGCAAACGCGGGCACGCCTACCAGCGAGCAAACCGCAGCGCCAAACATCATCGTAGTTACGGGAGCTATCTTTATCATGCCGCCCATTTTGCTCATATCTTTGTGTCCGTAAATTCTAGCGATATTGCCCGTTGAGCAAAACGCGAGAGCCTTGGTAAAGCTGTGAGCTAGGCAGTGAAAAATCGCCGCAAATAGCCCGAAAAATCCGCCGACTCCCAAAGAAAAAGCTATAACGCCCATATGCACGATAGAGTGGTAGGCAAACATCCTTTTTACGTCGTGTTGTCTGATTAGGAAAATTCCGCCCACAAATAGCGTAATAAGACCGGAAACTATCATCACGCTTTGAACAAACTCCATACCGGTAGCTTGAGCCGCGATAGCGTAGTATCTAAATAAAGCTAGCATCGCGCACTTTAGCAAAACGCCTGAAAGTAGAGCCGAAATCGGGGCTGGGCCTTGGGCGTGAACGTCGGGAAGCCAGGTGTGAGTAGGAGCAAGGCCGGCTTTGGTGCCAAATCCGATAAGCGCAAAGACAAAGATTAGCTTTGCAACGTCATGGTTTAAATTTTTAGCATTTGCCATTATGCCGGTCCATAGCATCGCTGCCTCGCCGTCTTTTATCTCCGCAAAGGTCGCAGAGTAAAGAAGCACGGTCGCATAAAGCGCAAACGCTAGGCCGATAGAGCAAAGGACTATGTATTTATAGCCGCTCTCGGTTGATTTTTGATCTTTTAAGATCGCTACTAGAAACACTGATGAAAGCGTAGTAGCCTCGATCGCAGCCCACATAAACGCGACGTTGTTACAGATGACGCTTAAGCTCATCGTAAAGATAAATACGTGGCTAAGCGCGTAGTATTTCTTAAGCGCGCTTAAATTTATATGTCCCTCTTCAAGCTCCCATCTCATATAGTGGGTCGCGTATAAATTTACGAGTAAGCCGGTAACCGCGATAAGTATCAAAAATACGCAGCCAAGGCTGTCTAGAAACAAAAATTTATCGTGCGCATAAAACGTACCGCCGGTTAAAACCTTGCTTACGTTAAATAGCAACGCCAAAGACGTAACTGCGCTAACGGCTACGTGAAGCAAACTCAAAGTCGCGTAATTTTTCGGAGAGAAAAATAGCAGTATCGCTCCAAGAAGCGGTAAAATTAATATCAAAGTTAAACTATCCATCTCTATCCCCTTAAATTTGTAGCCTTAGACGTGTCAAGGCTGCCGTATGCTTTATAAAATCTAATCGCTAGAACGCTCATGATGATAACGGCGAAAATCGCATCGGTTAAAATTCCAAGCTCAACAAGCTCGTTTGAGTTGTAAGCCATAAGCGCTAGGCTTAGATGTATGCCGTTTTCAAAAAGGCAATAAGCTAAAATTTGCTTGATAAACGAGTTTCTAAGCATAAAGCCAAAAACCCCCATCATAAACACGCAAACCGCGGCTAGTAGCATTATCTCTTCTTTAATAAGCGAAAACTCCAAAAATATCGGATTAATACTCATCGCCAAAGCCAAACTAAAACCCATCGCTATAACAGGGCTCACAAAAAAG
Source organism: uncultured Campylobacter sp. (assembly GCF_938045625.1). Lineage (GTDB taxonomy): Bacteria > Campylobacterota > Campylobacteria > Campylobacterales > Campylobacteraceae > Campylobacter_A. The sequence continues at coordinate 15,610 of NZ_CALIAV010000012.1, read as the reverse complement.
CCGCCCACAGGCTCGTCTTCGTGTACGACGCCAAGATTTTTAATAAGCCAAAGCAAGATCGCAGGCACGAATAAAACCTTCGTAAAAAACGCCACGACCGCCCACGTGGATAGTTGCTCGGCGTTAAATTTAGACGACAACGCAAAAAATATCCCGACTAATAGCAGCGTCTGAACTCCATAAACTATGACGGATAGTTTTAGGCTTCTTAGCCCGAAAACCGCCAAAGACGTTACCATCATACAGATAGCCAAAGTATCTAAAATATTCATCTCACACCCCCACGACGTAAAGCGTCAAAGCCACGAAAGATATGGCTAGAGCGGCTACCGCGTTTTTACGCAAGGACGAAGTCATCTGGAACCTAGGTCCGAAGTTATCTATAAACACGGCCGCTACGTAAAACACTCCCGCCTTTAAAACGAAAATTATAACGGCAAGGAAAGGATTGCTAAAATTCCACGGCTCGAAAATCGAAAGGAAAAGCCCGATCATCGCAAATTGTTTTAAGATAAGCGAAGCTTGAACTAGGCCTAGGTCAGAGCCGGCGTATTCGCCTAGCAAGCCTTCTTGCAACTCTTGCTCGGCTTCTGCGAGGTCAAAAGGCTTTCTGCCGGTTTCAACGTATATGCACCACAAAAACGCGATCGAAGCAACCGCAAAGCTTGGGATCTGATATCCGATCTGTCCGCTTTTTACCATTGATTGGATTTCTACTAAATTTGACGTTCCGGCTGCAAGCATAACGACGATTAGGCACATTATCATAACAGGCTCTACGTAGACGGCTAGCATCTGCTCGCGTCCGCCGCCGGTAGCCGCAAACGGGTTGCCGCTATCCATAGACGCAGCGCCGAATACGAATCTCAAAAGTGCGCCTAGGTAAAGAATCACGAAAATATCGGAGTATGCTCCAAAAATCGTGCTTTTACTATAAGTAATAGGAATAGCCGCTAGTATCGCCGCCGAAGTAGCAAACAAGAAAAACGGAGCCTGCCTAAATACCCAGTGAGAGCAAGCAGGCACGGTTCTACCGCGTCTAAATAGCTTTATGATGTCGCGATACGTCTGGAAGAAATCGCTACCTTGTTTTGATTGTAGTTTGGCTCTTAGTTTTCTGGCCATACCGTCAAACAAGGGCGCAACCAAGATGATGACGACTACTTGAAATATCATCAAAAGTATAGTCTGTAAAATTTCCATCTCACGCCCCCTATATCAAAAAGTAGCTAACCGCTAGTATCGCGCAAAGATATACAAGGATATATAGCGCGTAAACGTTGGTGTAGCCGCTTTGCATTATGCCTATTTTATCGGCGACCTTTTCGGTAAATTTAATCACCGGCTCGTAAAATAGTCCCCACCAGATATCTTTTGGATGGTTGTGATACTCAACCGGGTTAAAATAGCCTTTAGTCACGACTTTTCTCTCGCCTTTAAACAGCCAGTTCATTATGCGTCTTAGATCGCCCGTAAAAGGGCCGCCCGTCATTTGCATGCGAGAGCTGTACTTAAATCCGCAAGCCCAAGGATCGGTCTCGCGAGGTTTCTCGCGGTTTGCTTTCATCACGGCCAAAATCGCAAAAGGCAAAACCATAGTAGAACATAAGATGATGGCTATAAGCGGAGTTGAAACGACGCTGCCTAAATTTGAGGTTAAATTTATACCGTGGCTAGCTACGTAACCGCCTGCGCCGCCTATGGAATTTACGGCCGTTTGGATGTAGCCGACGACTACGTTAGCTCCTATACCAAAGCCTATACAGCCGATCATTAGCACGATCATGCCAAGCACCATAAATACCGGGCTTTCTTTGGCGTTTTCCCAAATTTTCTGATCTCTTGGAGTTCCCGCAAAGATTACGGCATAAAGCTTAAGGTGCATGCCGACTAACACGCCCGTAAGCGCTAGCGCGACGACTGAAAGCGTAAATGCGTATCTAGTAAAGATGCCCTGCTCTAGCGCGCCTTGAAGCATGCCTTGATATGTAAACCACTCTGATACGAAGCCGTTAACCGGAGGAAGCGCTGCGATACCCATGATACCGATAAACATACCCACAGACGTCCAAGGCATCTTTTTAGCTAAGCCGCCTAGCACGTCCATATCGCGAGTGTGCGTAGCGTGCAAAACCGAACCCGCGCAAAGAAACAAAAGTCCTTTAAATATCGCGTGGTTAACCACGTGGTAGCATCCAGCTAAAAATCCGATCGCGGCAAGCGTCATATTTCCGGCGGCTAGACCGTATAGGCCGGTGCCAAGACCGAGCAAGATGATGCCGATGTTTTCGACAGAGTGATAGGCAAGAAGCGCTTTGTAGTCGTGCTGACAAAGAGCATAAAGAACGCCAAAAAGCGAGCTAGCGGCACCCAAAATCAAAACCGTCAAGCCAAAGTAAATGCTTAAAGGCAAGAAAAGCGTAAATTTAACTAGAGTAAATAGCGCAACCTTTATCATTACGCCGCTCATTAAAGCAGAGACGTTTGAAGGAGCGGCCGGGTGAGCCATCGGTAGCCATACGTGAAACGGCCACATACCCGCCTTGCTGCCAAAACCGACCAAAAATAGTATAAACACGACGACGCTAGCCGCAGTCGGCATATTTAGGTGGGCAAATTTGCTAAATTCGGCGCTGCCGGCGTAGTGAGCCATTATTAGCAGTCCGCAAGTGATACAAAATGCGCCGACTTGAGCTATGCCAAGATACACCATCACCGCTTTTAGCGTGCCTTTGCCGTCGTTTACGAGGATAAGGAAAGACGAGATAAGCGTCATAAGCTCCCACAAAATGATGAAGCAAAATACGTTATTTGCGCTGATAACTAGAAGCATCGAAAGGATGAAAAGGTTAAACAAACAGGCAAAAACGCCTACGCTTGCTTTTTTTATGTATTCCTCCGCGTAGCTCATACCGTAGACGCTGCTGGCAAAGCCGATAAAGACGACTACGAAGCTAAAGAAATTTCCAAGCGGAGTTAGCTCAAATTTAGGCGCGTATAAAAAGTCTCCGCCTAGAGCGAAGCCTTGGGTGACGCCCATATTGGCCACGAAGTAGCAAAGCGCGTAAAAACAGCTGATCGCGCTTAGTCCAAAACCGATTTTGACGGCTGATTTTTGAGCGCCGTAGAGCAGGATGCTAACGGCGGCGCTAACTAAGAAAAGCAGATACACGCCTACCATCTCGCACCCCCTTTTGCGCCGCTATTTTCGTCGTTCATAGCGCGCGAATTTGACGCCGCTTGCTCTATTGCCTGCTCGCTAGGAGTTTTGTCAAGCTCCTTGATGACGATGACGTCGCCCTCGCCGTCCACGTCCTGAGCGCCGATATCGGCTAAAACGTGAGGCTCTTTTAAATTTCCGCTTCCGCGTAAAATTTTATCGACGAAAGCCTGAGCGGCCTCTTGCTCGATCTTGTTGCCAAGCTTGTGATGGCTGTGCAAAGGATCGACCATGATGATGGCGCTGGTAGGACAAACCTCGACGCACGCAGGGCCGTTTTCGCGTCCAAAGCACATATCGCACTTTATCGCGGTGTTTTTCGCGCCCGCCTGGCTCTCGATTTCGAGGTAGTACTTCGGCTCTACCGCGTAGTTAACCGACGGCATGAGCTCGGCGCTCGAGCTTATCGCGCCGTAAGGGCAAGCAATAGTGCAGAGTTTGCAGCCTATACAAATCTCTTCGTGAAGCTCGATGTAGTTGTCGTCAAACCTTAGCGCCCCGGTAGGGCACACGTTCGCGCAAGGACCGTCATCGCACTGACGACACTGCGTCGGCATGACGCCCTTTGCCTGGCGCAATACAGTTAGCCTAGCCTTTGAGAGCTTGCCGCGCTCATAGGCGCTACGGAAACATGCCGCCATGCAAGTAGCGCAACCGATACAACGTTTGTAATCGGCGATCACAAATTTATGTTGTTTCATAAATTCTCCTTTCTACTTGTTTTACGATTCTTGATTTCTCTTAAATCTTGAGCTAATTGTATTACTTTTAGAAATTTATTTCCGTCATTTGGCTGACGAATTTTGTATTTTTTAGATTAATTTTTATGAATTATTTATTTTTAAGCTTATCTTTAAATTTACGGTAAAATAGGGACTTTTTTAAACTTACACGAAGATAAAAATATTACGCATAGACCATCTAATACACTAAAAAGAGTGTTTTAGTCCTATAATGCTTCAGAAAGCTTAAGCCAAAATTTAATCTCGTCGTTTCAAATTTGACGGAATACTTTTTGCTAGAACTCGCCGTTAGTAATATAAAAAGGATAAAAATGCAGATCAAAAACGGTGCCTCAAACGAGATTTTAAAGACCTTGGCAAACCGAGTCGGTCAAAGCCAAAAGGGCGATAAATTTTTAGCCAGCTCTACGCTTGCGGCGGCAAATTTGACGGATTTTGCCCAGATGCTAGATAAATTTAACGAAAATGCAAATTTAAGCGACGCGGCAGACAAAATCGGCGCGGATAAATTTTACGGCGACGAGGCCGGCTCGTTTTTACGAAATTTAGCTCGCGACGAAAACGAAGCACAAATCTACGCCAAACTAGAGCGCGAAGCCAAAGAAGCCGCAAAAATGTTTAAGAAATTTGATTTTATGCAGATGATGACGAAGCTAGAGATGGGCAATCTAAAAGACGGCGAGCGAGCGGAAATTTTTGCCAAGATGAACAAGATCGCGAGGGAAATTTGAGCACGGTTAAATTTCCGCCCGATCTCTCAAAAATACTCTACGAAAATTACTATAAATAAATTTAAGCCAAATCGCCAAACTACGTGCACCGGCTCAAAAAAACGTCAAATTTAAGATAATTTTCCTCGCCGTCTTTCCTTAAATTTTGTATATTTTATCTGTTTTTTGATAAAATCGCGAATTTTAAGGACAAGGAAAATTTGAATATGAACTATGATATTATCGTAGTCGGAGGCGGTCACGCAGGCATCGAAGCCAGCCTCGCCGCCGCAAGAATGGGCAAAAAAACGCTGCTAATCACCATCCTAGCCGAGCAGATCGGCGCAGCCAGCTGCAACCCCGCAATAGGGGGCCTGGCAAAAGGCCACCTCGTAAAAGAGATCGACGCTCTAGGCGGGCAGATGGGGCTAACGACCGATGTCGTGGGCATACAGTTTCGCGTGCTAAACGAGAGCAAGGGCCCAGCTGTGCGGGGTAGCCGCGCTCAGATCGATATGGACCGCTACCGCGTCTATATGCGAAATTTACTGCTAAATACGCCAAATCTTGAAATCAGCCAAGAGATCGCAACGCAAATTTTAAGCCAAAACGGCGAAATCACGGGCGTAAAAACCCACCTAGGCAACGAATATAAAACCAGCAAACTCATCATCACGACGGGTACGTTTTTAAACGGGCTAATCCACGTCGGATTTAACAAACTAGAAGCCGGCCGCGTGGGCGAACTAAGTGCTAAAAATCTAAGCGATAGCCTGCGCGAACTAGGTCTAGAGGTCGGCCGGCTAAAGACCGGCACCTGCCCGCGCGTGGACGCTAAAAGTATCGACTTTAGCGTGCTTGAGATCCAAGGCGGCGACGAGGATCCAAGCCCATTTAGCTTCCGCACGCGGGACTTTGCGCCTACGCAGCTGCCCTGCTATATCGCCTACACGAACGAGACTACGCACGACATCATACGCTCAAATTTCGACAAAGCGCCGCTATTTACGGGCCAGATAGAGGGCGTGGGTCCGCGCTATTGCCCGAGTATCGAGGATAAGATAAATAGATTCGGCGACCGCGACAGACATCATCTTTTCGTCGAGCCGCAGACGCTAGAGGCCACGGAGTACTATATCAACGGCTTTTCTACGAGCTTGCCGTATGAAGTGCAGGTCGCGATGCTACGCTCGGTCAGAGGCTTTGAAAACGCTCGCATCGTGCGCCACGGCTACGCGATCGAGTATGACTACGTCCAGCCTACCGAGCTAAAGCACACGCTAGAGACCAAAAAGGCGCGCGGACTCTATCTCGCAGGCCAAATAAACGGCACGACGGGCTACGAGGAAGCTGGCGCGCAGGGTCTGATGGCCGGCATAAACGCAGCGCTTGCGCTTGACGGCAAAGAGCCGTTCATCCTGCGCCGAGATGAGGCCTATATCGGCGTTCTCATCGACGATCTCGTGACCAAAGGTACAAAGGAGCCCTACCGCATGTTTACCTCGCGCGCCGAGTATAGGCTGCTTTTGCGCGAGGATAACGCCGTGCTGCGCCTAGGAGGATACAGCCGCGAGCTTGGCTTGCTAGACGAGGCGACGTTTGAGAAAATAGAAGCCATAAGGTCAAATTTGACTCGCGGGCTAGAGCTGCTAAACGGCACCGAGATCACGCCGACAAAGCGAAATTTGGAGCTTTTAGCTAGCCTTGACGAGGAGATAATCAGCCAAAATTTGACCCTGCAAAAAATCGTCGCTAGAAAAAGCTTCACGGGCGAAAAGCTGCGCAAGCTAGATCCGTTTTTCGAGGCGCTCGACGAAGCTAGCTTGGAGCAAATTTTAACCGAAGCCAAATACCAACACTACATCGCCGAGCAAAAAAAGCAGATCGACCGCATGAAAGATATGATGAGCGTGAAAATCCCCGAGGGCTTTAGCTTCCGCGGTATCAGCGGGCTTAGCAACGAAGTGGTCGAAAAGCTCGAGAGATTTGCCCCGCCGACGCTCTTTGCGGCTAGCGAGATCAGCGGCGTGACGCCTGCGGCGATAGATATTTTGCACATCTATATAAAGATGAACGCAAGGGGGTCGCAGTAAGCGAAAATAAGGCTATTTAAAAGGATGGGTGTTAAATTTGAGGTTAAATTTAACGCTCCGCCTTTTTATAAACCCGTCAAATTTAAACGTATCTACTAATCTCTATCAAATTTCCGTCCGGATCACGCACGTAGATTGAGCTTATCGCTCCAAGCGCGCCGGTTCGCGGCACGATGCCCTGCTCTACGGCGATGCCAGCAGCCTCTAGCTCCTCTAAAACTAGCTCAAGCGGCGTATCGGTAAGTAAGCAAATATCAGCCGTTCCGATGTTTGCGTTTCGCGCATTTGGCAAAATCTCCTCGCCTTTTACGTGCAAATTTATCTTTTGCGAGCCAAAGGCCAGAGCTTTGCGTCCGTTTGCGAAATCAACCTCGCGCATACCCAGCACGCGCACGTAAAAATCAAGCGTCCGTTGCAAATTTGCCACCGTTAAAACGATGTGATCGATCGAAGCGATACGCATATATTCTCCTTTTAATCAAATTTAACCAAGCATTGCCCGCTAAAAACGGCAAATTTGACGGCGTAAATTTAAAGTCGCTCGGCGTCAAATTTTGCGGTGCGGGTAAAACGCGCAAACTAAAATATAATTTAAATTTACATCTGTTTATAGGCCGTCAAATTTAACCGACTAAACCAAATTTACACTCAAATTTTACTCCCGAAAGCCTTAAAATACGAAATAGTAAATAATGATTTAAAAATAGTTTAAACATTTAAACTATTTGCCGAAAAAATGAAAGTTTAATTTTCATAAGAGTATAATCTCGATTATTCTTCAAAAACCGTTGAAAGGAAAGTAATGTCCGTAAAACAAGAAAGACGAGATTTTATCGGTCTAGCGTTTGGCGCGGTAGCCGCAGTCGGCGGCGCAGCGACTCTCGTAGCCGTTAAAAAGACCTGGGACCCGCTTCCTAGCGTAAAGGCGGCCGGATTTACGACTGTAGATCTTAGCCCAATGAAAGAAGGCGAGATGCGCCAGATCGAGTGGCGTAAAAAGCCGATATTTATCCTAAAAAAAGACGCTTCGATGGCGCCTAACGACAAGCGCGATATCGTAGTAGAAGGTGCTAGATATATGGTGGCGATCGGGCTTTGCACGCATCTTGGCTGTATCCCGGAGTGGAAACCGGGCAAGCAACTTTTCGTTTGCGCCTGTCACGGAGGCGAATTTAACGCAGACGGCGTAAATACCTTCGGCCCTCCTCCTCGACCGCTAGACATACCGCCGTTTAAGATAGACGGTACGAAACTCGTTCTGGGCGAAACCAGCCCCGAATACGAAAAACTAGCGGCTCAAGCGTAAGGAGGGAAAAATGCACATCAGAAAATCAACGGGCGTCTTAGACTGGCTAGATCAGAGGATCGCCTTAAACAAGCTAATGAAAGTACTCGTCAGCGAATACTGGATACCGAAAAATATAAATTTCCTCTGGGCGATGGGCGTTATACTCACGACGCTTTTTGCTTTGCTTATTTTTACCGGATTTATGCTAGTTATGTACTACAAGCCGGACATAAATTTAGCCTTTGACAGCGTAAATTTGACTATAATGAAAGAAGTCGAGTACGGCTGGCTATGGCGTCACATACATGCAGTTGCGGCTTCGGTCGTATTTTTAATCATCTACATACACACCTTTACGGCGATCTACTACGGCTCTTACAAAAAAGGTCGCGAGATGATTTGGGTCAGCGGTATGTTGCTCTTCATCCTGTTTTCAGCCGAGGCTTTTAGCGGATATATGCTACCTTGGGGTCAGATGAGCTACTGGGCGGCGATGGTTATTACGAATTTATTCGGCGGCATCCCGGTTATCGGCGATGCGGTGGTCGAGTGGATCAGAGGCGACTACGCCGTTAGCGATCCGACTTTGACGAGATTTTTCATGCTTCACGTATGCTTGCTACCGATCGTGCTTATAGCAGTCGTCGCGATACACTTTTATACGCTTCGCGTTCCGCACGTAAATAACGAAACGGGCGAGGAGATAGACTTTGAAGTAGAAGCCGAAAAATACCTAAGCGGCGATACGAAAAACGCGAAAGTAATTCCGTTTTGGCCGGGCTTTTTGGCAAAAGACTTCATGTATATCGGCTTTTTCATGATTTTCTTTTTCTATTTAGTCTGTTTCCATTTCAACTTTGCGATGGATCCGATAAATTTCGAGCCGGGCAACCCGCTAAAAACGCCTCCGCACATCTATCCTGAGTGGTACTTCTTGTGGCAGTACGAGATTTTGCGCGGATTTTTCTTCGATATTTTCGGATTTAAAGCTTACAACATCGGCCTTATCGCGTTTGCGATCGCAGGCGTAGCTCTATTTTTCATGCCGCTTTACGACAGAAGCGACGTCGTGGCTCCGGCTCACGAGAGAAAGGGCTTTTTCGTATGGTTCTGGTTGCTAGTGGTCGATATGATCGTGCTTACGATATTTGGCAAGCTACCTGCCGACGGCGTGACGCTTGGTATTTCAAACTCATGGATAGGATTTTACTCGACCATTACGTTTTTCGTTCTGCTTTTTGTCGTTTTACCTATCATAACGACTCTTGAGAAAAAAGGAGCGATGAAATGAAAGAACTAAAAATTTTTATAATCGTAGTCGCGCTTACCGGCGTAGCGTACTGGGGCATAGAGCCATACGCACACAGCGTCATGCATCCGCACGTAAATTCGGCTGATTATGACTTTGGCGCAGAGGACGTAGCTCAAGCTAAATCCGTAGTAGAAGCTAGACAAAAAGCTCTTGAAGCCGCGCAAGCACTAAACGACGAAAAGAAAATCGCCGGAGCGAAAAAAGATTTAGAAGAAGCAAAAAAATCTCTTGAGGATTACACGGCGTTTTGGAAAGAAGTAAAGACTATAAATTTAGCCAAAGGAGACGCCGCTAAAGGCGCGGAAACTTTTGCTAACGCGGGTTGTACGGGCTGTCACGGCGTAGAGGCTGCAGGCATGCCGACAGCTATGAGCGCTGCCGAACTTAGCGAAGCGTACGGCGTAGTACCGCCCGATCTTAGCACTGCAGGAGCGATATACGACGCGCATTCCCTAGTAGCTCTTATAAAAGACCCGACTAAAGCGCTAAAGCTAACGCATAAATTTAACGACGAAAAGCCTTATCCGATGCCGGCCTTTTTCGGAGCGGGCGGAGAAGATCCAAATGCCGAGATCGCTGATATAGTTGCGTATCTAAAGTCTATCGCGCCTAAAGAAGTTAGCGACGAACAGGTATTTCACGACGCATGTCAAAGATGTCACGATATGAAGTACGAAAACAAATACACGCTAACCAACCGTGTAAATTTAGCCGCGTATATGGGCTCAAACCCGCCTGATTTATCGATGATGATCCGCTCAAAAGGCGATGATTATCTGCATAAATTTATAAACGACACGCAAAAGATGCTACCAGGCACAGCGATGCCTCGCGTAGGACTAAGCAAGGCTAGCGAGGATCAAATCGTAGCCTATATGCAAAAAGCCGGCGACGCTAAAAAAGCCGAGCGCGAAAGTCTAGGCATAAATGTGATGATTTACTTCCTGATTTTCGGCATCTTCGGATGGCTTTGGAAACGCAAAGTTTGGTCTAGCCTACACTAAAATTTGAGCCCGACTCCGGGCTCTTTTTAAATTTACCGCTTCGCATCCTTCTTTTTGATTTTTAAATTCGCCCTGTTTTTAACTCGCAAATAGTTTTTACTTGAATCTATTTTATCGCTTACGGTCTAGCTCAAAGCCGAGTTGAGCCGCGCCGCTCGTCTAAATTTAAACATTTTTTAGATTAGTCCGCTAAAATGCGTTAAATTTTAATAAGGAAAAAAGATAAACAAAGCAGAATTTCAAAAGCTAAATTCCAAAGAAAAACAAGATGCGATGCTAAAAATATCCGCCGCATATCCGCAATTTAAATTTCTAAATTTAAGCAAATTTACGTGCGGCGAGCATAGCTTTGAGACGGGCATTTTTGATTTTGAGGGGAGCGAGTTCGTTTTTATCCCGGGGGACGAGCCCGAACTTGGCTGGGATGATTTTGCCGTTTTAGATGAAAATTCGACAAAAGAGATTAAAAAACAATGCGACTTTTGTCCCGAGGATCAAAGCCTGCGCGAATTCGTAGCAGAACAAACCTCGCCGCTTCGCCGCGCCAAAATCCCCACTGTGTTAGCCGAAAGAAAACCCGCCGAACTTAGCTGGTACGAGGTAGATTTAAGCGACGAAAGGCTTAAAATTTACGCAAACGAGATAGAGGATTTTTTGTGCGGTAAAGACAAAGATATTTCTGAAATGACGGTTTGGAGCACGATAAAGTTAGTTCGCGAAGACGGCAAAATTCGCGCGTTTTTGTTTTACGACGTCACGCACGAGGAGCTTGAAGCGAATTTACGCAAGAACGGCTTTAGCCTACCCAGCCAGGACGAATGGGAATACCTAGCCGGATGCGGCGCGCGCACGCTTTGGCGTTTTGGCGACGAGCTGGGTTTCGACAAGGTAGCGTTACCGCACGTTAATCAGCCCAAAAATCCGGAATTTTCGCTATTTGAGCCGAATTTATTCGGGCTATTCATCGCCTTTGATCCTTACCCGATCGAGCTTGTAAGCGCGCCGATATACTTTAAAGGCGGCGATGGCGGCAGCGCGTTTTGCGGCGGTGCGTCGCTATTTGAGTGCCTGCTGCCCGTCTCGCCTTTTTACGCTATGAGCGAGGAGATGCGAAATGATTATTTGGAGTTTTTGAACGACGGCGATATCGACAACGCGATTTATAGGCGTATTTTTAGACTTTGAAAAAGACGCTTTAGCCGCTGGCGTGCGCGATTTTAGCACCGATTAAAGATATCTCGCCGTGCGTTTTAGCTTAAACTTAAGTCGCTACTCAAAGGCTTAAGTTAGCCTAGGTACCGAGATTTTGCGAAATATAAATTAAACTCGTACGCTACTCCCGCTTTGCAAAACGTTTTTGCGCTAGTTTACGACAACTGCGGAATTAAAATAGGCGCAAAGCGATAAATTCGCCGCAAAAAGCTGAGCTTACTTTCGTTTTTCATTGCTTAAATTCTCGTACATTTATACTTAGATGCTAAAATCAGCCACCGTTTTTTCATAAATTTTACCAAAAAGGAAAAATATGGCTAAATTTAAATTTTTTGCGACCATCGCGGCGTTTTGCCTCGGGTTAAATTTAAGCGCTAGCGAGCTGGAGGGCAGGTGGGGCATCGTCTCGGCAAACATAGACGGGCAGGAGGTTCAAACGGCAGGACAGACGTGCTTTGAGGATTCGTTTTTCGAGGTTAGCGGCCGCGAGGCAAAGCTAGGCCTTAGCTCCGTAGGCGAGGACGGTGCGTGCAAAAGCGGCGCGGCAAGCTACGCCTTTAAGAGCATAGGCGCGGACAAATACGCGCTGGGTCCTATCGGCGAGTTTTGGCTAGATAAAGACGCACTAAAAGTAAAGCAGTCCTTAGACGGCGACAATTTTATCGTCTTTTCTTTCAAAAAAGACGCGGCCGCAAACAAAGCCGTGGCAACCGCAACCGGCTCAAATTTGAGCGCGGACGAGCTAGAGGGCAGATGGGAGATCGACTCGGTCGCAGCACAAGGGCAGACGTTTAAAACGGCAGGCCAAAAGTGCTTTGAGGATTCGTTTTTCCAGATAGCAGGCGGCAAAGCAACGGTCAGTATCGTAGCGGCAAATCCGGACGGCACGTGCAAAACCGGCGCGGGAGAAAGCGGCTACAAAAGCCTTGGCGCAGGTAGGTATGCGCTAGATAACGACGCGGGCGAATTTAGATTAAAGGGCGACACGCTCGAATACGAACAAAGCGCGGGCGGTGTCTTGTTTACCTTTAAAAAAAGCCGCGCGGCACACGCTAGCTCAAATCAGACACAAGCCAAATCAAGCTCAAATTTAGAGCCCCAAAAAGACCCTAGCGTCAAGCATAGCGACGCAAAAGCTACCAAAAAAGGCACGGGCGTGTTTGCAGGCAAGTGGTTTTTCATAAACACGAACATCGACATATCCTTTTATCTGCGCGACGACGACACTTACGCGAGCCGTTTAGAAAAGCCCGACTGGCGCACGCGCATCGACGGCACGTATAAAAAAGACGGCAAAAAAATCGTACAAACCGCCAACGACGGCGAGCAAAGCACATATAGCTGCGAGAATGCGGACTGCACGTTTTTGTGGAGCGACGGCGGATACCATCTCTTTAACGCTCAAATCTTAAATGAGGTGCCAAAGGGCAGCTACTCATTCACCGCCGTTGGCTCCATGTCCATTTACAACGCCTCGGGCGATTTGGACGTTGTTGGCGGAGGCGTGAGCGGGTACTATGACTTCGACGGCAAAGGCCACTTCAAGGACGGCAGTTTGTCCTACTCCTCCGCCGCCATGAGCAATGTGGGCGGCGGCGGAACAAGATCTAGCAGTAGCGCGGGCTCATATACGCTAGACGCGGGCGAGCTCACGCTCAGGTACGACGACGGACGGACGCAGCGTCATAGCTTTTTTTATATCCCGCCTACTAGCGAAGGCAAGGCAGGCGGAGCGGTCGTCGACGGCGTGATACATTTTTTGGACGAATAACAACCCATCGGCGTAAAACCAGGGCAAATTTGAGAACAAAAAGCCGAAGGCAAAACCGCCGCAGACGGCTTAAAAATTTACGAAAGGAAAAACATGGCTAAATTTAAATTTTTCGCAATCCTCGCGGCGCTTTGCCTCGGGTTAAATTTAAGCGCTAGCGAGCTAGAGGGCAGATGGAGCATCGTCTCGGTTACGGCGCAGGGGCAGACGTTTAAAACGGCCGGACAAAAGTGCCTCGAAGACTCTTTTATCGAGGCTAGCGGCGATAGCGCGCGCCTAAGCTTAAGTAGCGCGGGCGGCAGCTCATGCGAAAAAGCCGAACAAAACTTCGCTCTAAAAAACCTAGGCGGCGGCAGATACTCGCTTGGCGGCGGCGAGCTACGGCTAAATAACGGCTCGCTCGAATACAAACAAGGCACGGACAGCGGCGAGATCGTATTTACCTTTAAAAAAGACGAGGTAAATTTAGCCGGCATCGTAAACGGCGCTCTAAATCAAGCAAGCCCCGGCGGGTCAAATTTAAGCGAGATTGAGGGCAGATGGGAGCTAGTCTCGCTAAAGGCGCAGGGGCAGAGCTTTAAAGTCGCGGGACAAAAGTGCTTCGGCGACTCGTTTTTTGAGATCGGCGGCGATGAAGCGACGGTAGGCATCGTGGGCGTAAATCCGGACGGTTCGTGCAACAATAGCGCAGGCAAAAGCGGCTACGAAAGTCTAGGCGGCGGCAAATACGCGCTTAGCGCTAAAGGGCTGGGCGAGTTTTGGCTAAAGGACGGCATGCTCGAATACAAACAAGTCGCGGACGGGCAAGAGGTCTTGTTCGTCTTTAAAAAAAGCGCAAGTAGCGCGCAGGCAAAAGCAAACAAATCAAGCTCAAATTCGGTCGAGTCCGCAAAACCCGCAAAGGACTCTAGCGTCAAACATAGTAGCGCCGGGGCGAGCAAAAAAGGCTCGGGGGTATTTGGCGGTACGAAATTTAACATGCTTTTAAACACGAGCGAAGATTATTCCTTTTATCTACGCGACGACGGCACCTACGCTAGCCGCCTAGAAAAGCCCGACTGGCGCACGCGCATCGACGGAACGTATAAGGTCAAAGACGGCATCCTAACGACAACTAGCAACGACGACTACGATACGAGCTACTACTGCGAGAACGACGACTGCACCTTTTTGTGGAACTCAATCGGCACGGGGTATTATATGTTTCAGGCGCAAATTTCAAGCCAAATGCCAAAAGAGTGCTTCTCGTTTCGCAAGGACAGCTCGTCGTCCCTGCACGGCTGGTCGGGTGGCAGCGATACGGTGAGCGTAGGCGTGAGCGGATACTACTGCTTTGACGGCAAAGGGCGCTTTAGCTCGGGCGGATCGTCGTATGCTATGGCAACCTCGGGTACCCCAGGCGGCAGCATAGACGGGGGCAGCTCGAAATCACGTAGCGACGAGGGCTCATACACGCTCGATCAAGGCGAGCTAACGCTAAAATACGACGACGGTACGGTCGTTCGCCACAGCTTTTTCTACACCCTGCCACGCAGTAAAGATAACAAAACTATGGCGATCATCGACGGCGAGGTTTATCGGTAGGCTGGCTCTTTTTGGTTAGTAGGATTTAGCATTTTAGCCCGTTTTTGATCGGGCTAAATTTACATACTGCGCCAGCCAAATTTGATAGTCTGCTCTCGCCTCTCACGACCATCAAATTTGCTTGTCGCTTACCTCAAAACCTAACTTAAAATTTAACGCCGTACATTAATTTCCATCGTCAAATTTTACTCTCGCCTGACCCGCCAAAAATCTCAAATTTGATGTGCAAAATAATATTTTTAACTTTCCCTCGCTTTTTACGTCCGATTTTGGCTATAATTTCAACCAAAGCAGATCGCGGTCGCGATTTACATTTGCATAAATTTATCTTCATTACAGTTTCTGCAAATTTACACAAACCTGAGCTCAAATTTGCGCTCAAATTTGACGAAGTTCCGCGTGTCGGAAAAATTTACTACGGATTAGAGTATGTATTTTATCGGTATCGACATCGGCTCGACCTCATCAAAGGTCGCCGTTATGGATGAGTGCGGCAAATTTTGCGAGCTGTTTTTGCTACCTAGCGGCTTTAGCGCGGTCAAAGTCGCGCGGCAGATCAAGCAAATTTTAGAGCAAAAAGGCTACGGCGGGGGCTTCGTAACGGCTACGGGCTACGGACGCGTCAGCGTGGACTACGCGCAGCTTAGCATGAGCGAAATTTTATGCCACGGCC
>NZ_CALIAV010000011.1 GCF_938045625.1 uncultured Campylobacter sp. | reverse complement strand
ATGGCGGATACGGCTTTCACTCGATGTGGCAGGATATCGCGGGCTTTTTGACGCCACAAAACGAAGCGCTCGTAAGAGCCGAGCTTGGAATTTAGACGAAATTCGCCCGTTAGGTCAAGCAGCGGCGAAATTTGCAAATTTAATAATGACAAAGTGCCGTTTATAACGAAATTTTAGAATATGGGCTATGTATATTTTCTAGGGCGAGGCTCGGGATACACCAAAATAGGGGCGAAAAACGAGCTGCAAAGACGCGCAGAGTTTGAGCAAAAATTTGAGGCTTGCAAACAAAAGGCGCGAGAAATTTTAAATTTATAGATATCGCTAAAATTTTACTCTTTGCGGTGAGCTAAATTTAAAACCGTAAATTTCTGCAAAAAAACAAAGAGACCTTAAAATAGTAAAATTTAAGTCGTAAAATTTTACGCATTTTTTCTACTTAAAGTTTTCATACTTTTTTCAAATATGCGCTCACGCCGCCGCGCGTATCGCAACGAAAATCTGCTAAATTTTAAGAGCCCGATTTGCGCTTGCGGCGACGGGGGCGCAAAACGCCGCAAATATCAGACAAAATATCCGTAAATTTAGTCGAAACGCAGTAAAATTCGAGCGGCAAATTTAACAAAAGGAGTGATCGTGGAAAATTTATTGTTAGCGCAGTTGCGCGAGGCGCTACCGCAGGGCATGCGCGTGCCGAGCGAACTTGAGGCGCTTTATGCGTGGATCGAAGCAAACGGCTTTTATGACGATGTTGGCGGGCGCAGACGCGGCTATCTCTACCTGCAGGATCGGCTACGGCAGAGCTGGAGTGACGATGAGCGCGAGGGCGGCACGGACATCGTATTTTTCACGGATGAGCCGAAAAATCGCGACGAGGAGCTAAGGTATTGGTTTTACGACGAGGATCGCGAGCTTGCCGCCGAGATCAAGCAGCGGCTTTGCGTGTTCGCAGGCAGCGGCTCGGAGGGCTCGATGTGTGCGCTGTGGCTGGATGATGCGGGCGAGACTAGACCCCGCACATGGGCTCCGGCTCGGGCTCGACGATGACCTGCGTTTTGGCTCGCAGCGGGCTTGATTTTTTACGGCTGCTCGCGATCGGTTATGATGAAATCTGCTGGGACGAGGATTTTAGCGCGCCGCCAAACAACGACGATTTTATCGTGCATCCAAATCTGAAATTTCAGCAGTGGGTAACACAGACGTTCAAAACGACGATCCCGCAGACTGCACTTGAGCTAGTCACTCCCGCGCATCTAGACGACGAGAACTCAAGCGATGAGTTTTTGATCTGGGTAAATCGCGTCGCGAAGTGAGGTTTAGTATAAATTTATGGCAGGTTAAAATGCACAATGTCGCCGCTTTTAGCGCCGCCGAAGCTCTTGTGAGTATAATTTATTCTTGATAAAAGATCGCTTGCAGGATCAAAAACAGCGGCAAATTTTATCGGCATAAGCCGAAATTTAATTCATTATAAAGCTATAAACGAGAGAAAATTTTAGCTCGCCAAAAAAGCGAGCCAAAAACCTAATGGCGGCAGTTTTTGCAGTCTTTTACGGTTACGAGCACATTCATCTTTTCGATGAAATTTCCGAGCTTTCTTTCTAAATTTTCCTTGTACTCATTCAGCGCCTCGCAGAAGTTATAGTCCTCGACGTATCCGCAGCTCTCGCATACGACATGGATGTGCGGGTAGCTAAAGATGTCGTAGCGCGCCTTTTGGTTTGGCATATTTACCTCGA
The DNA here is from genome assembly GCF_938045625.1 of uncultured Campylobacter sp. Lineage (GTDB taxonomy): Bacteria > Campylobacterota > Campylobacteria > Campylobacterales > Campylobacteraceae > Campylobacter_A. The sequence goes on along the minus strand of NZ_CALIAV010000011.1, from coordinate 25,601 downwards.
CGACAAGGCCTTCGTCCTTTAGCATATTTAGGTTTTTATACACTGTCGCGAGCGATACGGACGGGGTTTCGGCACAGATCTCTTCATAAAGCTCATCGATCGTCGGATGCGTGTGACGGTCGAGGATTTTGAGCACGCTGAGGCGCTGCGGAGTAGCTTTGAGGCCATGATTTTTGAGAAGTTCCATATAGTTCATCGTTTTTCCTAATATTTTTTGCTAAATATACAAAAATTTTATTTAAAACTTCTTTATAGTTGGTAATATAAATTATTATTTACTAAAATTTGTGTCATTTGTAGTCAAATTTATGCTTTTTGCGAGTTTAAGCGCTATACTCAAGGTAAATTTTAGACCTTTGGGCTTAAATTTGAATGCGATTTAAATTTGACGGTTTGCTTGCCGAATTTAAATAAAAAGCCGACTTTTAATACGGCGTAAATTTTACTATCGATCGTTGCAACCGAACGCCGCTTATCATCGCTACCGTAAAATTTATTTTTTGTCGGTTGCAGCGGTATCGCAGCATTTTAGATAAGGCTACGTTTTTGAAGCAAAGGCGTAAAAATAATTCGCATTTTTGAGTTTTCGCTAATTACGATTTTAAATTTAAACAAGCTTCTATACCTTGCCGTACGACCAAATTTACGAGCAAAAATCTACTTAAATTTTACCTTTTTTGATAAAATCCGCACCCAATCAAGCATCGGCGCCAAATTTAAGCGTTTTATAGGCGGTAAAAACGAAAGTCTGTAATGTTTTTTAGCGATTTTTATCCTAGGGCGCAGCGAGCAAAACAAGCCTTAGCACAAAGTCTATCGAGGCTCAAATTTAACCCAAAATTCGCTCGCAAGCCAGTCCGTAAAAAAGATAAACGAAGATAAAAATCAATAAAACCGGCTTGATGCGTGCAAATTTACCCGTACCGTTTAAGGCGCGGTAAATCAAAGTAAGAGCGGCGAGACCGAGTATAAAAAGGTTTGTTTTGCTCAAATTTTTCGCCTTTTCCGTCCAAATACGCTCGCCCAAACTCGCAAAACCGAAGCGCGAAAACGCTTCATCTCAAATTTAATCCGCCGTTTCGGATAAAATTTTCTCGCAAATGCTTGCCGCATCGATACCAAGAGCCCTTTCGACATCGGCCGTAGCGCCGTGCGGGATAAAGACGTCGTCAAACTCAAAGCTAACGATGCGCACATCAAAAATGCGCTGCTCTTGCAAAAATGCAGCCAAAATCTCGCCTACGCCGCCCTTTTTTGCGGTATCTGAAAAGACGTACCAAATTTTATGCCTGCGCGCGAGCTCTTGCAAAAGTTCGTCGTCAAGCGGCTTAACAAACACCAGATCAACAAGGCTCGGGTCAAATTTGCCGTTCGTTTTTTCAAGCAAAATTTTGCGCGCGGCGTTTGCCTTGCCCACGGCGTTACCGTAAGCGATAAAGGCTGCTTTGCCGCCGCCCTCGACCAAGATTTCGCCCTTGCCGAGCTTTAGCTCGCGCGCTTCAAATTCGCCCTGCGCCAGCGCAAAAGCTCCGCGTGGGTAACGAAAAGCGCAAGGCCCCTCGTGAGCGTAGGCGTAGCGCATAGCGAGCCTAAAGCTATCGGCGCAACGAGGCGCAAAAATCGTCAAATTCGGGATCAAATTTAGATAACTAACGTCAAATGCGCCCTGATGCGTCTCGCCGTCCTCGCCGACTATGCCCGCGCGGTCCATCGCAAAGACGACGTTTAGGTTCATGATCGCACAGTCGTGCACGACCTGGTCAAATGCCCGCTGCAAAAAGGTCGAATAAATCGCGATAAAGGGTTTAAAGCCTTCCTTCGCCATCGCTGCCATCGAGGCGACAGCGTGCTGCTCGGCGATCGCGACGTCCCAAAATCTATCGGGAAACCTCTCCATCAAAGCGTCTATGCCCGTGCCCGTAGGCATCGCGGCGGTTACTCCGACGATATTTTTATGCTCGCTAGCTAGCTCGGTCAAATTTTCCGCAAATAGCGCGGTGGCCGATTTGGCGGCTGATTTTTTGATGGCTTCGCCGCTTTGCAAATCAAACGGACTCACGCCGTGCCAGCTGGCCAGATGCCCCTCGGCCTTTTCGTATCCCTTGCCCTTTAGCGTCTGCGCATGTACGACGACGGGCTTTTTCATCCCCTTTGCGACATTAAACGCCTCGATAAGCGCCCTCACGTCGTGACCGTTTACGGGACCGATGTACTCAAGCCCAAGCTCCTCGAAAAACATCCCGGGCGTAAAGATCCTGATGCCCTCCTCCATCCTGCGCGCCATATACGCGGCGCCGTCTGGCATATAGCTCAAAAATCGCTCGACGCGGCTTTTAAACTTCTGATACAGCGGCCCGGCCATCATCTGCGACAGGTAGTTGCTAAAGGCGCCGATGGGCTTGCTGATGCTCATTTCGTTGTCGTTTAGGACGATGACGCATGGGTTTTTGATATCGCCCAGCTCGTTTAGCGCCTCGTACGCGATACCCGCGCTCATCGAGCCGTCGCCGATAAAGGCCACTGGGATGCGATCCTCGCCTTTTAGCTTGATCGCCTTTGATGCGCCGACTGCTAGCGAGATCGAGGTGGAGCTGTGGCCTGCGATAAAGTAGTCGTATTTACTCTCGGATGGCTTAGTGTAGCCGCTGATACCGCCAAATTTTCTAAGCGTGTCAAATTTGTCCCAGCGCCCCGTGATTAGTTTGTGCGCGTAGCTTTGGTGGCTAACGTCAAATATAAACGGGTCTTTTGCTGCGTCGAAAACATAATGCATCGCGACGATAAGCTCGACTGCACCGATGTTTGAGCTAAGATGTCCGCCATTTGCGCTGACGGTTTGTAAAATTTTATCACGGAGCTTCCCGCAAAGCGCTTCAAGCTCCTCCATATTCATAGATTTTACGTCTATCATTGTCCTATTATCTTTTTGATTTTTTCTAGTCTGGCTTCGATGGTGCCCTCGAGGTTGCCCGCGTCGCTAAGCACGATCGCTCCGCCCGCGCTGATGGCTTCGTCGGCGGAGATTTTGACGTTTTGACCGGAGAAATTTTCTTTGATAAACTCGTAATCTTTCGGATTTACTTTGACTTGCACCTCTTTGGCGTCTTTTATCTCGCTAAAAAGCTCCTTGCAAATAGCCGCCGCGATGTTTGCCGAATTTAGCGAAATCTCTTTTTTTACGACCTCTTTGGCTATATCAACTGCGGTAGCGGGTAACTGCGCCTCGCTAGATGCGATGAGGCTTTCAAATTTAGCCGCCTGCTCTTCAAGCTTATTTATAGAGCCTAGATATCTGCTCTCAAGCGCTTTTAGCTCCTCGTCAAATTTAGCCGCCGCCTCGTCTCTACCCTGCTTTATGCCGTCCTCTTTAGCGCGTTGGATCTCGCTCTCTAGGCGTTTGGCAAATTCGTTTTCTTGATTTTCGATTTGCATTTGCAGCTTTATCATACTACCGCTCATCTCGTCGGTGCGCTTTAGCAGCTCCTCGATAAAGCTTGATTCAGGCTTAAAATGCGCGCTTTGCTCTTTTGCGTCGTTTAAATTTGAGCTCTCTTGCTCGCCGTTTAAAGCTCGCTCACCTTGATGTTCTGACGCGCGGCGAGTCCCGCTCTCGTGAGCCGCTTGCGCATCATCGCTTCTTTTTTCCTGACCTAAAATTTTAAACCGATAGTTTTCTACGAAGTGCTCTTTTGAGCGCTCATTTGTTATTACGCTACTTTTCATTCTATCATCTCATCGCTTTCGCCTATTTGGAACGCCCCGCTTTCGGCTAGGGCCTGAACCTGCTCTACTATGCGGCGCTGCGCCTCTTCGACGTCTTTTACGCGCACCGCTCCCAAAAACTGCATTTCTTCTTTAAACGAATCGCTGGCGCGCTGAGACATACTGGAGAGAAATTTATCTCTCAATGCATCGCCGCTACCTTTTAGGGCAATCATAAGGTCTTTTTTATCGACGTTTTTAAGTATTTCGCGGATAGCTGCTTGATTGAGGGTGTTAATATCCTCAAAGGTAAACATAAGCTCTTTGATGGTCGTAGCGAGCTTGTCGTCGACGTCCTCGATATATTCGATCGTAGCTTTTGACGCTTTTTGACCGAGGCGGTTTAACACCTCCGCCACGGCCCTTGGTCCGCCGACTTCGACCTTGTAGGACGTGAGGCTCTCTAGTTTGCCTTCTAGCACCGTTGAAACGCGTTTGATTATAGATGGACTGATGTCGCCCAAATTTGCCATTCTCACGACGACCTCGCTTCTAAGCTCGTTATTAAAAAACGAAAGCGTCTCGGCCGCACTAGTTGAGTCCATATGCGCCAAAATAAGCGCGATAGTCTGCGGATGTTCGTTAACAATAAAGTCCGCAAGCTGCTGAGGCTTGACCTTGGTAAGATAACCGAAGCTCTTTGTGTTTTCCATGCTTTTTGCGAGCTTGTCGAGTATCTTTTGCGCGGCTTCAGGACCAAAGGTGCGGTATAAAATTTCTTTCGCGTACTCCAAGCCGCCGCTTCTCATATATTGATTTGACTGCATGAGAGCGTAAAATTCTTCTAAAACCGCAGCAGCTACGCTTTTGTCGGTACTCTTTGCGGTAGCTATATAGCGCGAAATTTCGGTTATGACGTCAACCTCCATATGCGAAAAAAGCAGAGTCGTGACATCTTCGCCTAGCTGAATAAGCAAAATAGCGACCTTTTCGGGCATCGAAAGGTCGTCGTAAATCATCTTTTGTTGTTCATTTAACTTTATTGCCATTAAAAGTCCTTACGGTTGCTAAAGTCAGAATCGTTTTTTATCATATCTTGAAGCAATACGGCTATCTCTTCACTGCGATCTTGAACGACTAGTTTCATCTTTTCTAGTAATACATCGTAGCGCAGGTCGTCCTCGTTAAAGTTATCTCCGATACCCAGCTGCTCCTCAACCTTTTTCCTAGCTGCCTGAAATTTCTCCAGCGTATCCTCGCTATCCTCGAGCTGAACCTCATTTTCGGATAGATCAATCTCTTCTTCTTTTACGTCCTCAAGCATTTTGGTCATAAACGGCGTAATGACTTTCTTGTAGAATACATATAGTAAGATCGCTACAAAAAGATACTTTAAGATAGGCAAAAACGGCACTACGTAAAGCTCGAAAAAGGACTGAACTTTGCTAGCCGGCGTCTGTCCGTCTTGACGCTGGAACTCAAAGTTGCTAACCGTGACCTCGTCGCCTCTGTTTTGATCAAAGCCGATAGACTGACGGATAAGAGCGTCTATACGCGCTAGCTGCTCTTTATCAAGCGGTACGTAGGCTATTTCGCTAGTCGGATTTCCTTTTTCGTCTTTTTTATTTTCGTATTTTCCATCCACGACGACAGCGGCGCTTAGGCGGTTTATCTTAGCAAATTGATCCTTGACGCGCTCGACTTTTTTTGAAATTTCATAGTTTGTCGTAGATGAGCTTTTTGAGTACAGCTCTTTCATTTTACCGTCTTGAAGACCTTCTACCGGACCGATGTTGCTCACGGCTCCCGGCACGCCTTGTACTTCGGCTTCTTTGCTACCTTGGCGTTTTTCTTCGACGTTTTGTTCGCTTCTAGCTACGGAGTTTGGATCAAAGGTCTCGCTTTGGCTATCTTTTCTAGCAAAGTCAAAGTCTATCGTTACTTTGGCTACGACCTTATCCGAGCCGCCCACGATAGGCGATAGGACGTTTATGATTTTTTCTTCGAGATTGTGCTCGGCGTCGCGTTTATAGCGGATTTGTTGCGTGATCTGATCGCTATCGTATTCGCCGTCCTCCTCGCCTAGCGGTACTCCGTCCTGGCTCACGATTTTGACTTGCTCTGGTTTTAAATTTGCCACCGCTGCGGCGACTAAATTTTTAATGCCCGTGATTTGTTTTAAATTTAAGCTCTGTCCGTCTTTTAAATTTAATACGATAGAGGCGCTTGGCGGCGTGGCTCGCTCGGTAAAAATAGTTTCTTTGGGTATCGCGATACGCACGATGGCTTTATTTATCGGCGCTAGACTTTCGATCGTGCGAGCTAGCTCGCCCTCGAGCGCACGCTGAAATTTAACCTTTTGCTCAGCATCAGTCGCGCCAAATTCTTGTTTATCGAAAATCTCAAATCCAACCTTGCCGTCTTTTAAAATCCCAAGCGACGCGATCGAGATCCTCTCGCGGTAAACGTCCGAGTTTGGCACCAAAATCGTGCCCTCGTTTAAAATTTTATACTTTACCTTATCTTTTTCAAGCTGCTGGATTATTAGCGCAGAGTCTGCGGCGGAAGTGTTTTCAAAAAGTACGCTATAGCCGTCGTAGTTTTCGTTTGAGCTTTTGTGAATGCTCAAAAACACTAAAAAACCGACCACGAGCACGACCGAGCCCGCGGCGACTAGGCGCTGTCTTAACGAGAGGTTGTGATAGACCTGTCCGATTTGTTGAATTGCGGTTTTGAAATCCATTTACTTTAAATTTCCCCCAATTTGTTTTAAAACTACGTCGTTTTGACTAGGCAGTCCGATCGTTATGCGAACCGCGTTTAATCCGTAGCCTTTTAGATCACGTAAAATTATACCTTTTTTTAACAGATTTTGAGCAAGCTCGCTCGCGTTTTGACGCTCAAACTCAAAAACGATAAAATTCGTAAAGCTTAGTAGATGCTTTATGCCGTGAAGATCGGCAAAATCTTCATATTTTTTCATCTCTTCAAAATTTGTTTCAAGCGTCATTTTTACAAATTCTTCGTCTTTTAGCGCCTCTATGGCCGCTTTTAAGCTAAGCGTCGTTATGTTAAACGGCGCCCTTAGTTTTCCCAGCTCGTTCATCACGCTTTGCTCGCCGATGCCGTATCCCACACGCATACCGCCAAGGCCGTAAGCTTTAGAAAACGTGCCCAGATATATCGCGTTTGGAAATTTAGCTATGAGTTCACGCGGTTTTATCTCTTTTTTCGTGTCTTTAAATTTAGCAAACTCCTGATACGCGCCGTCGATAACCACGAGCGTATCGGCGTCAATCTGCTCTAAAAATTTATAAATTTCTTCAGCATCCAGGCAGCCTCCTAGCGGATTATTCGGTACGCACAAAAATACTACTCCGATCTCGTCTTTTTTAGCCTTGTAAATTTGCAAAAACTCGTCTAGATCGTGCTCTTTACTATCAGTTTTAAAAACCTTTGCACCCGCTGCTTTGGCGTAAATTTCATACATAGCAAATGTTATGCCTGCAATCAAAATTCCCTTGTTTGCGTTTGCTTTTGCGTGCACGGCAAATTCTATTATCTGATCGCTTCCGGAGCCTATTACGATAGATTTTGCGCTAACGCCAAAATTACTAGCTAGCGCAGCCTTTAGCTCAAAGTAGCTGTCGTCCGGGTAGAGGTGCATTTTATTTACTATCTCGCTGACTGCTTTTACTACCGCAGGACTCGTGCCGTACGGGTTTTCGTTGCTGGCTAGCTTGATGACGTCTTTGGCGTCGATGCCGTATTCGCGCACGACTAGCTCGATAGGCTTGCCCGCCTCGTAGCTCACTAAATTTGCCAAATTTTCGTTAAATTTCATCTCATTCCTCCCACGCGACGTAGCTTCCTAGCCATGCGATCTCATGGCCGTAACTTATCGCTTTTTGTATCGCTTTTTGGACGTTGTCGTCATCGATGTGCCCCTCGAAATCTATATAAAAATTCGCTTTAAATTCGCGCTGTTTTATCGGGCGGCTCTCTAGTTTGGTTATGTTTATACCCTCGTCTCTAAAGGCTAGTAATAGCTCCACGAGCCCGCCTGGACGGTGCTCGGTCTTTGCCAGGATTGATGTTTTATTTTTTTGCGCTCGCTCGTTTTTAAAATCGCTTAAGATAAAAAATCTCGTGCGGTTTGCGGCGTTATCCTCGATCGTCTCAAACAATATCGGCACGCCGTAAAGCTTGGCTGCGATCTTAGAGCAGATAGCGGCCGAATTTGGCTCACTACTAGCTAGCTGCGCGGCCTGCGCGGTTGATTTTGCCGGGATAAACTCGACGGCTGAAAGCATGTGATCGTCTAAAAATTTGCGGCACTGATTGTAGCCTTGCGGGTGCGAGTAGATGCGCTTGATGTCCTTTAAATTTTCGCACTTGCTCGCAAAAATATGGTGGATATCCATGTAAATTTCAGCTACCGCCTTGACGCTATCAAACCGCCCTAGACAGTCCAGAGTCGCGCCCACCGCGCCTTCTGTGTTGTTTTCTATCGGCACGACGCCGTATTTAGCCTCTTTGTGTTTTAGTTTGGTAAAAACCGCCTCGATACTAGCTAGGGGCAAATACGCGCTCATCGCGCCGAAACGACTCTCTGCGGCTTGGTGCGTGTAGGTACCCTCAGGCCCCAGGTAGGCGACTTTTTCAGGCATCTCGAGGTTTCTACTGACGGCAAAAATTTCAAGATAAATCGCCTCGATCGCGGCCTTGTTTAAAAATGCAGAGTCCTGCCCCTCGAGGCGGTTTAGGATCGCTCTTTCACGCTCGGGGCGGTAGATCGCGCTGCCACTGGTTTGCTTTAGCTCGCCGATCTTTCGCACGAAATTCATACGCTCGTTTAGGCGTCTTAGCACCTCGTCGTCGATCTTATCTATCTCGTTTCTAAGGTCGTTTATGTTTTGCATTTTCGCTCCCTAGCCTAAAAATTCTCGCTCCAGCACCACGATATCCTCAAAGCTCTCGCGGCGCCTTATCAAAAAGTCCTCGCCGCCCTTCACCGCAACTTCAGCCGCGCGCCCACGAGTGTTGTAGTTGCTGCTCATAGCAAAGCCGTATGCACCTGCTGATTTGATAACGACGAGATCGCCTGGGTTTAGAGGCGGTAAATTTCGGTCTTTTGCGAGGAAATCGCCGCTCTCACAGATCGGCCCGACCACGTCGCAAGGGCTAAATTTGAGCTCCCGAAGCTGCTCGGTCTTGCACTCGCAAAGAGTCTTGCCGCCGCTAAGAGCGAAAATTTTATGCCTAGCCTGATAAAGACTCGGACGGATAAGGTCGTTCATCGCGCCGTCTACGATGACAAAGCGCTTGTTTTTATTAAATTTCTCGTAAAGAACGCTAGTTAGAAAATACCCAGCGTTGCCGACGATGAATCGCCCCGGCTCGCAAACTACCGTGACGTCCAGGCCGCTTAAATTTGCCAAAATGCCCTGCGCGTATTCGTATAGATCAGGCTCGCTCTCGTCGCCGTAAACGATGCCTATGCCGCCGCCAACGTCAAAAAATTTGATATCGATTTGCGCGGCTTTTAGTTCGCGAGTCAAATTTGCCACGATCTTTGCCGCTTCGATAACGGGCTTGATGTCGGTTATCTGCGAGCCGATATGGCTATGGATGCCCACAGGCTCGAGATGAGGTGAGTTTTTAGCGTGAAGGTACATTTTTTTTGCCGTTTGCAGATCTACGCCGAATTTATTTTCGTTTAGTCCGGTCGAGATGTAGGGGTGCGTCTTGGCGTCGATGTCTGGATTTACGCGGATGCTGATGCGAGCGGACTTTCCGAGCTGCTTTGCGATCGCTTCCAGGCGGTTCATCTCGGCTTCGCTTTCTAAATTTATCATCAAGATTTCATTTTCCAGCGCAAATTTAAGCTCGTCGTCGCGCTTGCCCACGCCGCTTAAGATGATCTGATAGCTTTTAGCTCCCGCTAGCAGCGCGCGCCTAACTTCACCCACGCTCACGCAGTCAAATCCGGCTCCAAGCCCGGCTAAAAATTTCAAAACGCTTAAATTTGAGTTTGCCTTAACGGCGTAGCATACGAGAGATTTTCTTGCGTGAAACGCATTTTTTAGCGCTTCGTAGCGGTGTGCCATGTAGTTAAAATCGTAAACGTAAAGAGGGGTGCCGTATTTTTGTGCTAAATTCGTAAAATCCATAACCGACCTTGTTTAAAAATAGTTAGATTTTACAGAAATTTTGCCTAAATCTCTCTTAACGACTCCCAAAACGCAGATAAAAAGCGTAAGCACCGAGTAAAATAATAGGTAAAAGCACGCCGACTTCGGGCGAGACGACGCCGTTTCTAGCAAACCTCATCATCACAAAAAGCGCGCCCCAAACGCAAAGCGAGGCGATCGTAAAGATAAAGCTTTTTAAGGCGAGATTAAAAAATCGTCCTGTAACCGGCAAAAAATAGTAAATAATGAGCACCATAAAAGGCGCGAAAAACGGTGCGAAAGCGAGGTTGTAAAGCGTAGTTTTGGTCGAATTTAGCCCGATACCCTCATCTTTAAACGCCAAAATATAATCCACGGCATCTGGAATCGTGATCGCTGAGCTCTCCGCCGACGCGCTTTCTATTGTTTTTGGTTTAAAATTTTCAAGCGTTTTTAGCTCGCTTGGCGTTTTGATATCAAGCCCTTTTTCGCCGAGCTTAATATTTTGCGGCAAATTTATGATTTTAGCGTTTTTTAAAAGCCATGCATCATCCACAAATCTCCCGCTTTCGCCAAAGGTAGCGCTGCGCAAGTTGCTACCGTTTATGTCAAATATCCGCACGTCTTTAGCCTCGCCGCTAATGGGATTTAGGCTATCCATGTAGACAAATTTACCCTCGAATTTTAAGAAAATATCCGAGCTCGTGCGCGATAAATTCGAGAGTTTCACGATATTTCGCCCGTACTCGTAAGCGTAGGCAAACGGCGTGAAATTTAGCCCGACGTAAATAAACGTGATGGCAAGCGCGATGTAAAAAGGCGGTTTTATCAGGCGATTTTTATCGATACCAAGCGCATAAAAACTAACTAGCTCGTTACTGCGGATCATGCTAAATTTGCTAGTTATGAGCGCAAAAATGAGCGCGAGCGGCAGGACGTAGTTTACCGCCGTAAGCGAGGTAAGGCCGAAGTAAAGCAGCTTTAGGTTTGCGCTTGCCGGCATGTCTTTTAGGTTGGTTAGGATGTCGATGCCGACGTAAAAAAGCGTGAGCGCGATGAATAAAATCATGAAATATTTAAAATAAAGCCAGCCGACGTAACGCGCATAAAGGTTCATTTATGGCCTTTTAAATCAAATTTTGCGTACGCGGGGTATCGGACAAGATCGAAGCTCTCAAAAGTACTAAATTTAAACAGCTCTGTTTTTTGAGTGAAATTTAATAAAAATACAGCTCTGGATAAAAGGCGAGTCTGTGAAAAAACCGTTTTTTTCGTAAATTTTATAAATTTGCTAGTAAAATTTTTAAGTAAATTTATAAAACTTGCGGTAAAGAGAATTTGGCATAAGGTTTTAAATTTGGACTCCAAATTCAACCGATTTTTGAGCGCTTTAAAAAAATCCAAAATTTGACGAAAAACAAAAGCCTTAAATACCAAATTTAACCCTCTCACAAAATACCTTTTTTGGTTGAGAATTTTTGCGAAACGGCGTCGATATCGGTTTTTATTAGTTCATTTAGCGCGTTTTCACAGTAGTCCAAAATTTTTTCCAATCCCTCTTTTTCCTCTGCGTTAAATTCGCCAAGTACGTGGCCGGTTACCGCACTTTCGCCTTTATGCGTGCTTCTACCGATACCGATACGCACGCGCTCGTAGTCTGCACCCATTAACGCGTCGATTGATTTTAGGCCGTTGTGTCCGCCGTTTCCGCCGCCTTTTTTAAATTTAACGACGCCGAAATTTAGATCAAGGTCATCGTGAATCACGATAATGCGCTCAGGCTTGTAAAAATCTGCGACGGCTTTTACGCTTCGTCCGCTTAGATTCATAAAGGTTGTCGGTTTTAAAAGAAGTAAATTTTGAAATTTAAATAGCTCGCCTTGAAATTTGACCGAGCTTGCGTCTGTAAAATTTGAGTTTTTGAGTCTATTTATCAGCATAAAGCCGACGTTGTGTCTTGTTTTGGAGTACTCGGGACCGGGATTCCCCAGTCCGACTATGAGTATCAAGGCTAGCCTTATTTAGCTTTTATTACGCCTAGAACCGCTACGCGGTCAGCATCGATCATAGTAACGCCCGCAGGAACGGCTATATCGCGCACTAGGACAGTGTCGTCTATATCAAGACCGCTAACGTCTATGTCGAATGAATTCGGCAAATTTTCAGCCGTGCATTTTACGGCTAAGCGCCTTTTTGAGATGATCAAAACGCCTTTATTTTTTAGACCCACAGGAGTTCCATAAGGTTTAACCGGAATCATATACTTTGAGACGACGCCTGGAAGCGCAACCTTTAAATCAACGTGCTTTAGCGCGTTTGTCACAGGGTCTTTTTGGTATTCGACTACTACGACTTTTAAGGTTTTTCCGCCTACTTTTACGTCAAACGCAAGGCTCTCTTTTTTGCGAACCTCTTTTATAAAATCATTGATTTTAAAAGCGGCTTGCACATTCTCTAATCCCTTACCGTAAATGTTGGCGATTAGATAACCATCTCTTCTCAAGGCTTTTGACGCCTTTTTACCGATACTCTCTCTAACGATACCTTCTAACATCGTTTTCCTTTCTTGAAAAATAGAAGCCGATGATACCCAAATTTATATAAATTTCGCCTTACTTGATATCTTTGAGCGCAATAACTTCGCTTTGAAATTCTTTTAAAAGATCAGCATCTTCTTCGATAGAGGCAACCATCGCTCGTTTTTTAGCAAGGTCGGCGCTCTTGATTTTGATATCGAGGTTTTCCCTTCTGCTGGCGCTTTTTAGCGCTTCTTCTTTTGTTATAATTCCCGAAGTATACATGTCAAGCAAATGCTGCTCGAAGGTCTGCATTCCGTAGGTATTTTTACTTTGTTCTATCGCGTCGTAAATTTCGCTATCTCTATCTTCTAAGATCATATCTCTTATTCTTATATTTTTTACCATTATTTCGCAAGCGACGCGGCGTTTACCGGTCGTAGTCACGACAAGGCGCTGAGATATGATAGCCTCCGCAACCGAAGCAAAGGTCATCCTGATTCTATTTTGTTCCTCTTTGGGGAACATATTTATAACGCGGCCGATAGTTTCTTTAGCATCAAGGGTATGAAGCGTAGCAAGTACTAGGTGGCCGGTTTCTGCGGCGTTTATCGCGGTTCTAACAGTCTCTAGGTCTCTCATCTCGCCTACGAATATAACATCCGGGTCCTCACGCAAAGAGGCCCTTAGCGCGTCGGCAAAACTATCGACGTCTTGACCGATACCGCGCTGATTTATTACGCTTTTGTCGTCGTTATATATAAACTCGATCGGATCTTCGATGGTGACGATGTGGTAGTTTTTTGTGTGATTTAAGTGGTTTATCATGCTAGCTAGCGTCGTCGTTTTACCGCTACCGGTCGGCCCCGTTACTAGGATGATGCCTCTATTTACTTTATTGCAAAGTTTTTCAATAACCGGCGGCAACAAAAGCTCCGACATCGTAGGAATTTTCGTCGGTATCGTTCTAAATACGAAAGATACGCCATCCATCTGCAAAAAGACGTTTGAACGGAAACGGTAGTCGTCGTTTAATTTATATGTAAAATCCACACTCTTTTTTTTCATAAGATTGTAATAATTCGCCCCTAAAATCTCCTTTGCAAGTAGTATCGAGTTGTCGTAATCTAAAATTTTATCGCCCATCGTAAATATCTCGCCGTTAAATCTACCGCGAACTACTTTGCTGGATTTTACGTGCAAGTCGCTACCGCCAAGCTCGATAAGTTTTGCTAGATACCCATCCAGTATAACCTTCATTTCGGCTTTTTTTTCGTTCTCTTCGTCGCTCTGCGGTACCGTGGTTCTAATCGGCGTCCCGAAAGTTTCATCTTCCATACCGATGCCAAGCTCGGCTAAAAGCGCCGCCCTGTCCTTGTATTTAACCGGTCGCACTTCAGGTTTTTTTAACGTATTTGTTTGGTTTTCTTGCTTATCATTTATAGTTTGCGCTTGCGCCGCAACTTTATTTGCGGCAGTTTGCATTTGTGCGAAATTCGGCTCTAAATTTTGCGCTTGCGATTCACGCAAATTTATGGATTCGTCGATATTTTTTTGCTCTTTATTTTGCCGATCATTTCCAAAACCAACGTTTAAATTCGGCTGCACAGGGATTGCGTTTATCTCGTTTTTGTCGCTGGCGCCATCGTTATTGATTGTGCCGATTTTATCCTCTATATCTTTATTTTCTTCATCTTGAACTATGCTAAATTCGTTTTGAAAAAAGTCTAAAATTTGATCCTTTTCGCTAGGGTGCTGTTGCATGCCGACCTCTTCTTGCGTAAATTTAATACCTAAATCATCCAAACTTACGTTATCTCCGCCAAATTTTACATCCGGCGTTTCATCGCAAATCGACTGCTCTTGCGCCGTAGTTTTCGCAGTCTCGTCAAACTCATCTTTTTTTGGCGGCATCTCGTCCAGTGCGTCTATTTCGCTCAGTGCTTCATTGATAGCTTGGAGATTTTCGCTTAGCTCGTGTTTTTTTGCTTCCAAGTCACCTGACTCGATAAAACCGTCAAATTTGACGCTTTCCACCGCTTCTTTGATTTTTACGGGCTCGTCGTCTATGGGCTTGAGCGCAGGCAAGTTCTCAAAATCAAAATTTTGTCCAAATTTAAACACCGGCTCATGCTCGGTCAAATTTTTATCTGTAACTTCGCCGATCTTCTGCTCATCTTTTTCAGGCTTTAGCTCTATTATTTGCTCTTCTTGCGAATCTCCTTTATTTTTATCTCTTATTTTTTGTATATCGTTTTTTACCGCATTCGCTCTTAGATTTATAATACGCTCAAGTTCGTCGTCTTGAGTGTCAAATTTAATACTAGAACCGATAGGCTCGTAGTCCATTGCATCTTCTTGCTGCGACGAAGTAAATCTCAAAGGCTTCATTTAAGCGCTTTCATTATATCTTCAAATGCCGTCACAAACTGCTTTAAGCCGTCGTTTAGCAAGTCTTTATAAACCTTCTCCATGTCTATGTCGGCCCTTTTTACCACGCCGAAAAATTTCTCTATGCTATCGTCGCTAATAGCTGTTTTAGGTTCGTTTTTGCCAGCGATAAAGGCCTTGATAGTATCAAGCGGAGCAGTATTTACCGCGTTTTGATACATAAGCTCTTTTACGTAATAATCCTTTGCCAGCTCATCGCCCTTTACGCCCGTGCTAGCAAACAGCGCGCGCGTTGTAGGTAAGTTTTTATTTTCTATGATTTTGTAAATTTTAGTCGCATTCATGATGCCGATTTGGCCCGTCGGTAGTGAGTTTTCGCGCATTTTTTCATCCAATAAGCGATCAAATCTGCTAACAAAAATGCTAATAACGCTCTTTGGTAGCGGCGTTAGCGGAAATTTTTTCTCATAAGCCTTCACGCCCTCTTCGAAAGCGTCCAAACACGCTACGGCTTGCTCCGGCGAGAAAATCAGCGTCGCATTTACAGCGATACCGCGCGCCGTTAGAGCGCTCATTGCTTCAAAGCCGGCTTTTGTCGCAGGGATTTTGATCATGACGTTTGGCATGCCGATTTCTGCATGCAGTCTAGCACCCTCGTCCACCGTAGCTGCGGCGTTATCGCAAAAGCTAGGATCGACCTCGATACTCACAAACCCGTCGTCGCCGTTTGCGTAGTGCCTCAAAAGCTTAGTCGCGGCTATCTTAATATCTTGCACCGCGAGCGCCTCGTAAAGCGCCTTTGGATATTTTTTGCCCATTTGGCCGATGACGTCTTTATATGAGTCTGATAAAAACGCGGCTTTAAAGATGGACGGGTTTGAGGTTACGCCGTTAATAGCGCCGATTTGGAGCAAATTTTCAAACTCGTCCTGCAAAAAGTCGCGCTCGATAAAGTCACACCACAATGAAAAATTTATATCGTTATTAAACATTTTTCTCGCCTTTTTATATCAAATTTATGATCTCGCGCAAATCTTTTTTATCCACGCAACAAGTTGCCGCTTGCCTCAAAATTTGCTTCGCGCAAAACGCGATTTTTAAATTTGAATGCTCAAACATTGATAGGTCGTTGGCGCCGTCGCCCACGCTCATCGTCTGCTCTTTTGAGATTCCAAGCAAATTTTGTAAATTTGCAAGCATCGCGCCCTTTGAAAAGCCAAACATCATCTCGCCGCCCACGAGTCCAGTTAGGACGCCGTCTTTGTGGTGCAGGATATTTGCAAAGCTAGCGTCAAATTTGAGCTTCTCTTGCGCTCTGTCCGTGCCCGAGTGAAATCCCCCGCTAAAAACTACGACCTTGATGCCTTTGCTTTTTAGATGTGCGATCAACTCGGCAGCTCCTGGCATGAGCGGCAAATTTGAGCAAATTTGATCTACTTTAGCGAGCTCAAGCCCCTTTAAAAGCGACACTCTGCGCGTTAAACTCTCGAAAAAATCAAGCTCGCCCGCCATCGCTTTTGCAGTTATTTCGCTAACCTCATCGCCCACACCCTTTGCTGCGGCTAGAAAATCTATCGTCTCGCCGTCCATCAATGTCGAGTCAAAATCAAATACGCAAAGCTTTATCAAATTTAGCCCTAAAAATCGCGCTTTAGCAGCGCTTCGACTTTTAAAATCGTAAGGATATTATTATCTCTTTTGCCGATACCGTAAATCATGCCCTTGTCTTTTAAAAGCGTTTCAGGCGGCGGATCGATCCTGTTTTGCTGTATCCTGATGGCTTCTGTTAGCCTGTCGATCACAAATCCCGCGACGTTATCGCCCTCTTTCATCACGATATACCTCGTGCTTGGGCTCGGTTTTGCGGCATTTAGAGAAAATTTCTTTCTCAAGTCAATTAGCGGGATGACGCTACCGCGTAGGTTAAATACGCCCAAAACATACTCAGGCACGCTAGGCACGCGAGTGTATTCGATCGGCTTAATGATCTCTTGGATATTTAAAATAGGTATCGCATACTCCTCGTCGCCCACGATAAAGCCGACTAGCTGGACGATCTCCTCACGCTCTTTTTCGTTCGGGTCTATCACCTGTCTTTTTTGTCTTTTTAGAACCTGATTTAGTTTGTCGTTCATGTTCTATCCTATTAGTTTGATATTTTTTCTAACTACGTTTTCAAGGTACTCGGACGAATACGGCTTAGTTATATACTCAGTCATTCCTACCTCCACGCCTCTTAGCCTGTCGGTCTTTGACGTCCTTGAGGTTACTGCAATAAGCGGCAAATTTCTATATTTTGAGTACTTGCGAATTTCGCCCGCTAGCGTGTAGCCGTCCATTCGCGGCATTTCGATATCGATTAGCATCGCATCAAGCGCGTGTTCGCCAGATTTGACGATAGCTAGAGCCTCGACGCCGTTGGTAGCCTCGATCACCGTTACGCCAAGAGGGGCTAGCGATTTTTGCATTATGGTTCTGTCCATCTTCGAGTCGTCTACGATTAGCACCTTATAATCGCTCGGTTTTTCTTTGACGCTTTTTGAGGATTCCATGCTGGCTTTTATGTCTACTTTTATATCTTTTGCCATCTCCATCATCATACCTACGTCAATGATGAGCGTTACTCGGCCGTCACCTCTTATCGTGGCTCCCGCGATTCCAGGGATATTTTGCAGATAATCGCCCATTGATTTTATGACGATCTCCTCTTGCCCTACGAGGCTATCTACGATGATGCCTAGCTTCGCCTCCGCTACACCGATAACGACCACGTATGTCTGATCGCCACCGTCAAAGACCTGTTTGACGCCAAAGATATCAGATAGCTTAACCAGCGAAAGCACCTCGTCGCGTAGTCTGAGCACGTTTTTGCCGTCGATCGTATAAATATCGTCGATCGGCACGCGCACGGTCTCTAAAACGCTTGCTAGAGGAATAGCGAAAAACTCCTCCTGAGCGCCTACTAAAAGCGACTGGATGATAGCTAGCGTGAGCGGGATCTTTAGCTTCATCGTCGTGCCCTTGCCCACTTCGCTTTCGATATCGATTATGCCGTTTAGCTTTTCGATATTGGTCTTTACGACGTCCATTCCCACGCCGCGACCGCTTACGTTAGTTACCTTCGCAGCAGTCGAAAATCCCGGCTTAAATATAAGCCCAAACGCCTCTTTATCGCTCATAGTATCGGCTTCGCGCTCGGTGATGATGCCCTTTTCTATCGAGCGTGCCTTTAGCATATCGGCATCTAGTCCTTTACCGTCGTCGGTGATCTCGACTACGATATGATTGCCTTCATTGTAGGCTTTTAGCTGGATGGTGCCTTTTTCCGGCTTGCCGGCAGCTAGTCTGGTAGCGCCATCCTCGATGCCGTGGTCACACGAGTTTCTTATCATATGCACGAGTGGATCGCCGATTTGCTCGACGATGGATTTATCAAGCTCCGTCTCCTCACCCGTGATCTCAAGGTCGATTTGCTTATTTAGCTCGCGGCTTAGATCGCGGATCATGCGAGGAAATTTATTAAATACCTTCGCGATAGGTAGCATCCTCGTTTTCATAACGGCTAGCTGTATGTCGGTAGTCACTAGGCTTAGGCTGGATACTACTTGATTTAGCTCCTCAAGGAATTTCTCGCCCTCATATCTCTCCTCAACGTCGTCGTAAATTTTGAGCAATCTGTTTTTGCCAAGCACCAGCTCGCCGATCAGGTTCATCAGGTGATCTAGACGCTTAACCTCGACGCGTATAGTCTGCTCGTCCGCGCTAGCTCCACTTGATGGAGCCGGTACTTTTTTGTCCTCTTTTTTGTTGGCAGGCTTTGCTGGAGCGGGCTTTGGAGCCGGAGCCGAATTTGAGGGAGCTGGAGCTTGCGGCGCAGCCGGTGCGGCAGGTTTTGGCGCTTCGCCTGCTGCTACTTTTTGGGCCCGTCTTGCCTGATCTTCAGCCTTTCTTACTTTCAGCAGTCTTTCTATCTCGGCTTCGACCTCGTCGTCGCTTAAATTTGATAAATTCTCATCGCTAACGGGCTCAGGTTCAGGCTCTTTTGGCGTCTCTACCACAGGCTCTGGCGCTGCGGGAGCAGGCTCGCTAGCGGCCGCGCTCGGGGCTTCGCCTTCGGATATCGCGGTTAGTCTTTTGCAGATATCCTCTATCTCTATGCCTACGTCCGTATCGTTGCCGCTATCTCTGATACCGTGCAGTAGCCCCTTCATCATATCTACGGACTCTAGTACCACGTCCATGATATCCGGAGTTATCTTTAGTTCGTTGCGGCGGGCTTTGTTTAGTACGTCTTCCATATGATGGGTGAGCTTAGTAAGAATATCGAAATTTAAAAAGCTCGATGATCCCTTGACCGTATGCGCGACGCGGAAAATTCTATTTAAAAGCTCTAAATCTTCAGGATTTGACTCAAGTTCTATGAGGTCATGGTCTATTTGTTCTACTAGTTCGAAGGCTTCAACCAGGAAGTCTTCCATTATTTCTCTCATATCATCCATGATTTTCCCCCTTATTTCTTGTGCGCTTCGATCACGCGAAGCACTTCGTTATAAAATAGCGATGCGTCAAATTTGGTTAGATATGCTGCGGCTCCGGCCTCTCTGCTTTGAGCTTCGCTATAATCGTTGCTTAAAGAAGAGTTAAATATGATAGGAATTCCCGTATATCTCGGATCGTCTTTTATCGTCGATGCAAAGCGGTATCCGTCCATCTGAGGCATCTCGATATCGCTCAAGATTACTCTTAAAAAGTTATTTAACTTATCGCCGTACATCTCGTAAAGATCCTCCATCCTAGCAAGACCCTCTACGCCGTCTTTTGCTTCGACTACCTTTAGTCCCATTTTTTCTAGCATATCTTTTACTAGTTTTCTTGCCGTCGAGCTATCGTCTAGCACTAGTGCTAAACCGCTTAAAAGCTTACTTTGATCGATCTCTACTTCCATTTTCGGACTGTAAATGCCAAGCTCTTCGACGACGCTTTCAAGATCGAGTATAAGTAAAACTTCGTCGTTTTCGATGCGAGTTACGCCTGTTATCTTGCCTTTATCTAGCGTTCCGGCATTTGAGGCGAAAGTCGCCGCCTCGATATCCGCCCAGCTTATGCGCCTGATTCGCTTTGCCTCGTGGACGATAAAGCCTATCAATATACCGCTAAATTCGGCAATGATGACGCGAGGCTTGATAGCTCCGCCCTTAGGCTCGTTTATCTGCATCCATTTGGCTAAATTTATGACAGGTATCACGACGCCGCGCAGATCAAAAATCCCCTCGATATACTCAGGTACTCCTGGAAGCTCGGTTAAATTTGGCATCTTGATGATCTCGCGCACTTTAGCGACGTTGACGCCGTATATGCCCTCATATACATTGTCTCCCGACTGCTTAAAGATACGAAAATCAACAAGCTCCATCTCATTTGAACCGGTTTTTAATGTGCCGTTGTTAAGCATTTTAAACCTTTACGCTCTTTCGAGCAAACTTGATATTTTGGTCGTATTCTACTACAAAATAGCTTTGCTCGCATGCAAAAGATGGAATATTTATATATTTTTGTTTACCTATCGTGTATTGTTCGCCTTGGTGATAGTGCCCCTCGATGACGACATCAGCCTCGTACAATGCGTTATATCGGCGCATTTTTGCCTCGACTAAATTCTTAAAATTCGGTATTTTATAATCTAAAATTTTTCGTTTAAGCTTATTTAAAATTCGTTTCGAGAGTCTAAAATTTAAAAATTTATCGAAAAAATTCATTGTTTTTAAAAAAAATTTGACACGCAAAAATCTCAAAGCGTATTTCGAAACGAAAGGCAAAAATATATCTCCATGCGCGATAAGCACGCTCTGACCATACTCAGAGGCAAATTTAACCGGCTGAGCGCCGATCGGATAGGCTTTGACGTTTTTAAATAGCCTTGCTAGGTTAAAGTCGTGATTTCCCTCGAAATAATAAATTTCCATTTCCTCGCCCAGCTCGTCGATCGCGCGGACGTATCGCTCGTAAAATTTGACGAAAAACTCGCACTCGCTAGCCAAAAAATCAAACATATCGCCCATCAAAAACAGCTGCGGCGTCTTTATCTTGCCGCTTTTTAACGCGCATAAAAAATACCAAAAATTTTCGCGATTTTCGTTTTCGTGCGAGTCGGCGATAAAGATCGCGCCGCTTTTTAAGACGATTTGCTCAGGCATCAAATTTTACTTTTTGTAGCGCCGAATTAGCGTCTATGAGTTTTAAATTTAGCGAGCCGAATTTGAAAAACTCGGCAAACGCCGTAGTTAAATTTAATGGCTCAAATTTACCGGCCGAGCTCGTAAATTTAACGGTTTTAAACGCGCTCATCGGCTTAAAATTTGATCGGTTTGTAGCTAACGGATACGATCTCGACGTCGCTTCTGCCGTTTGGCAAATTTAGCGTGACCTCGTCGCCCTCGCTCTTGCCGATTAGCTGTTTGGCTAGAGGCGAGTTTATCGAGATGAGCCCGCGCTCTAGGTTGCTCTCTGGCGTGCCCACTAGCGTATAAGTTTTTTCTAGCTCGGTTTCTACGTCCATGATGACGACCGTGGAGCCAAATTTTACCTTATCGTGCTCGTATTCGGCGGGATCGATTACCTTGGCGCGACTTACTATGTCGCTAAGCTCGGCGATACGGCTCTCGATAAATGCCTGCTTTTCGCGCGCGGCGTGGTATTCGGCGTTTTCTTTTAGGTCGCCGTGACTGCGCGCAATGTCGATCTCCTCGACGATATTCGGACGTTCGACGGTCTTTAAATTTTTTAGTTCGTTTGTGATTTTTTCATATCCAAAAAGCGTCATCGGTTCGGTCATTTTTTATCCTTTATTCGTTATTAAAATTTGCGCTACGTTGGCTGCAGAGCCGTGTTCTAGGTATTTTCGTAGCTTCTCGCAGCCTTTGATAAATTTCTCTTTATCGCAGCTCTCGTAGGCTTTTATTAGATTGCTTGGCATTACTTCCTCTTGCAGTAGCTCCTCGTGCAGCGCCGCTTCGCCCATAAAATCAAACATGATATTTGCAAGTCCGATGTGGCGCAACTTCACAAACATCCGCGCGATCATTATATCGATTGCTTTAGCTTTATAGGCTAGCACAAACGGCGTGCCTACTAGTGCAGCCTGAAGCGTCGCGGTACCTGAGCAGATAAATGCAAACTCGCTTTGCAAAAGCGCGCGCGGTGCGTCCGTAACCACGCTAAAGTCGCTAACATCGCCGTAAATTTGCATTTCGTTTGCTAAAAAAGGCGGTACGACGAGCAGTTTTTCTTTGCCTTTTATCTGGCTCGCCACTTCGCGAAAAATCGGCATCAACCGCGAAATTTCAGCGCGGCGCGATCCGGGCATAAAAGCGATCTTGCCGCTTTGCAAAAGCTCGTTTTTTCGTACTCGCAGCTCGTCAAGCAGCGGGTGTCCGACGTAGCGCGAACGGTTGTAGTACATCCCGTCAAACGGCAAAATCGAAGCCAAATGATCGCAGTACGCCTCGACTTTCGCCACGCGTCCGGCCTTCCATGCCCACACCTGCGGCAAGATATAGTAGGTCACCGGCGTTTTGATACCGGCTTCTTTGATCGCTTTAGCTAGCGGCAGGTTAAAGGCGGGGCTATCGATGAGTAGCACGGCGTCGCACTGCGCGGCTAGGCGAGTCATCTCTTTTATCGCGCGTTTTGCCTTAAAATAAAGCGGCAAAACCTCCACAAAGCCCATCGCGGAAAACTCCGAGCTTCGCATAAAAGGTTCGCCGAATTTTTCGTCAAAAATGCCTTTTAGCTCGTACTTTGGCAGATGCTCTAAAACCTGCTCGAAGTGCAAATTTGCAGAGGCCTCCAAACAAGAGACGAGTAGCTTCACTGATTGCCCTCAAAGTCCTCGGCTAAGCTTGCAAGCTCTCTTGCGCGCTCCTTAGTCATCTGAAGGTAACAATCGGCGGCCGTTACGGCATAAAGCGTACCCATAGGCGGCACAAACGGGCACTTGGCCTCTTTATAGGCCACCCATTTACGCTGGATGTCTTTTAGCTTCTTTTTATTTTCGTCGTTTAGCACGCTCATGGCTTTTTTGTAATTTTGGTTTAGGAGTTTATCTTGGATAGCAAATTCTGCATCTATGCACTGAATCATGCCGGCAGTTGAGCTATCTTTTTGCATGCACTCATCTACGCGCGCTTGCGATTCATCAAATTCCTCTTCCGAAGTTTCCTCGATGCTTGACGCAGGTTTTGCTTTGATCGCAAGATCTTGCGCTCCGAAAACCAAACTCGCCGCAAGAGCAGCAAAAATAAATTTTTTAAGCATATTTTCTCCTTTAAATTTGATGAAGATTATCGCCTAAAACGGCTAAATAAACAATAAAATTTAAATTTATAAGTAAATTCGGATTTTGAAATTTGAAAGAAAATGCGTAAATTTAAAAAACCCAAAGCCCGCAGGCCTTGGGTTTAAGGGTTTTATTTAAAATTTAGGTTCTTAACGTCTTCGTCGGCTTTTTTCATAGCTTCGGTAGGCGCTACGCCGATAGGATATTTATGTCCTAAAGAAGCAGGCGCAGGAACCGGAGTAGCTTCTTGAGTTAGCTTAATACTGATGCCGTAAGGCGCAAGCTCGTTAACTAGCTCGGTTTGTCCTTGGCGAGCAAATTCTTTACATTGACCTAGGATCCTAGCCGACTCTTCGTCTCCGTGGAAGCCGTAGCTGTTTTCGCTAAATGCGAAGTCCCAGCGGATGTGAGTTTTGCGGTGTAAGTAAAGAGTCTTTTCAAGAGCCTTGCTGATAGCTTCTTTTCTCTCTTTTTCATCGGCGATCGAAGCAAATTTCTCATGCTTAGCTAGCTCGGCTCTGGCCGTTTTTATGTCTTGGATCAAAGAAAGTAGCGCGTTTTCGCAGTTTCTTAGCTCGTAAGCGTGGCGATTTTGCACGAATGAAATTCTATCTTTTAGCACTTGTTCGCTTTGCGGGTGGCAAGTTTTGCAAGCCGCGTTTATATCGGCAAGCGGAGTTAAAATTTCATGCTCGGTGATCTTTTGAGCTCCGGCGCGTTTATACGGCATGTGGCAGTCTGCGCACGTTACGCCGCTTCTTCCGTGGATACCGGTTGAGCTTAGCTCAGCCTCCGAGTGCTGCATCTTGATGATTTTAGCGCCGGTATCTTTATGGATGTAGTCAAATTTAAATCCGTCCTCTTTGGCTAACTGATCGTCGTAATACTGGTCGAAATTTTCGATCTTAAACGGCTGATCTTTTTTCCAGAAAGTCCAAGGGAAAGTTAGGGTTTGGTCTTTACCGAAATAATACTCGACGTGGCACTGCATACAAACGTAGTTTCTCATCTCCGCTCTAGTAGCTTTTATGCCGCTTTTAGCATCAGCTTCGTAGCCGCGTCCTACCATCGCGTTTACAAATCCCGGTCTTGTTACTCTTAGGCTCATATCGTCCGGGTGGTGGCAGTCCGCACAGGTGCTGCCTAGATGCGACCCGTGGATACTCTCGCCGTGTTTAGCTGCGATCTTTTTCATAACGTCGAAGTATGGGATAGAGTTCATCTTCGTCCAAGCCGCTTTTCTCTTCTGGCCTTCTTCTTTTGGCATTACGTCAAAGAAAGGCATAGGTAAGCTAGCTGCCGGGGTCGGATCTTCGGTTAGTTTGTAGTCTGGATCTAGCTGAAGCGCGGTTAGATAGCCGGTGTGGCAGTTTACGCAAGCGCCCGGTTGGCCTTTAAACGCTGGAAGTCCGTGAGAGTTCAAAAACTCTTTGTCGTTTCTTTTGGTCTCGATCTGATCTATCTGCGAATAGTAGTGGGTTCGCGGTTTGCTGTAATCCACGCCGAACGCATAGCCGTTCCAAAATACCGTAGCCGCAGGCCAGCGAATAATCTTGCTATAAGGTAAATCGCCGCCGAAAGCCGTTTCTACGAATTCGCTTCCTTTTGGATTTGCGTCGCTTTTATGCTCCATTTTTTTGTAAGCATCGAGCTGATTTGGGAAATTTGCGCCCCATTTTTCAAAATCAGGCTCAAGTTCGCTTACTTTATTGAGCATTAGCGGATACATCTTTTCTTCGGCTTTTTTGGCGCCGATATCCGTAAAAAGCGCGAACATAGCCGCACCGAGTACGACAGCCACTAGGAAAGTAGCTACATACAACACTTTGTTTTTCATTTTATCCTCCTGTTAAATTTTAAAAGTTATGCGCATGTCCCGCTTCGCGGTGGCAAGATACACATCTTAAAGGCTCGCTAGAATTGCCTTGATGCTCTTTGAGATTTTTGTCAAACGGTTTTGCCGCTCCTATAGCGCGCGGATCGATAACGTTTGAGACGTATTCTTTATGGCAGTCCATGCAGTTTTCCTGAACGACTCTTTTTGTTTTTTCGTTTGCGGTAAATGCGTAAGGATTGTCTTTAAAAGTAACGGCATACGCGTGTCCTAGGCCGCTTTGAGCCTTCATGATCCAATATCCTATAAAATCATGCGGCAAATGGCAGTCGTTACAGGTAGCGACGTTTTGGTGTCCGCCTCTTGACCAGCTTTCGTAGACTTGATTCATCACGTGACAGTTTTTACAGGCTGCAGGATCCGGACTAAAGTATGAAAATCCCTTAGCATAGTAAAAAGTGTATAGTCCGTGACCGATAACCACTCCAAACGATAGCAACAAAAGAATGACCCAGATGGATGCTTTTTTCTTCGTGTTTTCCATGACGGGCTTTCTAACCTCCATTATAAATTTAAATAAAACTTAACTTTATTTATAAGCCGGTATTTTATTATTAGTTTGCTTAAATTCTCATTTATTTTCCTAATAT
>NZ_CALIAV010000010.1 GCF_938045625.1 uncultured Campylobacter sp. | reverse complement strand
CCGCTCTGTGCCGTCTGCTCGTGGCTCTAACCTACGAAAAGGACGAAAAGCTCGTACGCCTGGGCCCGCAAACCAGTATAAATCTCGCCAAAGAAAAGATCTACAAAGACGGTGAGGAGATCTATCTATCATTTTTGCAAAACAAGCTCTTTTGGCTATTTGCGTACAATCTAAACAAGCTCGTGAGCTACGAGATGATCGAGGAGTTCGTCTACGAGGGCGAGCAAACGAGTAAGGGCGCGATACAAAACGTCGTGCTGAGGCTGAAGCGGGAGCTGGGGGTTAAATTTAAAAACATTAGCGAGAGTGGATATATCCTACTAAGCGGCGAGTAAATTTAACTTTGCGGCTTGCCTCGCGAGCGTCTTTAACGGAGCTAGTAAAAATTTAGCTCGGCGGACTACCTTGTCCAGCCCACGCTAAATTTTTACGTCGCAACCCTTAAATCCATCTCGCAATACTTCGCCTTGACTTTTTACGTTCAAATTTTAAAGTCAAATTTGTAAATTTTGGCTCAAATTTTACCCGCCGAAACCGCGCTTTGAAAATATAAAATTTAGTCGCTATCGTGCCGCAGGGCTTAGCGATAAAATTTGCTAGAAGCCCCGCGGCCAAATTTACGCAGCGCGATAAAACAAAGTTTGCTTTGGCGCGACTAAATTTAATGCGACAAAACCTATTTCGCCAGCAGCTCCTTTACCGCAGCGACCATTTCATCTAGCGAGCCGAACGAGGAGGTGTTTAAAAGATACTTGCCGCTGACGACAAATGCCGGCACGCCTGAAATCACCGCGACTTCGTAGCCCGCGTCCCACTGCGCGAGCAGAGCCTGCGCCTTTTTGCTAGCCAGCGCCGCTTCGTATTCGCTCTCGCTCACGCCCGCGGCATCCAGCGCGGTTTTGATAAACCTTTGTTTATCGCTACCGCCGCCGAAATCATCCTTTTTGTCGTGGATCGCTTTGTAAATCGCGAATTTCGCCTTTTTAAATTTAGACTCGTCGCTTAGTAGGCTCACATCGTCCTTTTCATCAAGCACGATGAGGGCTGCGAATATACCGCTCGCCGTCTGTCCGAACACACCCTTGGTCTTTAGATGCCACGGCAAAAACTCCGTCCTCTCAAGCTTTTTCATCAGCTGCGGCGTGACCGTCCTATCGAACGCATAGCAGTGCGGGCACTCGTAGTTAAAAATTTTAACGACGCTGTTTTTCGGCACGTTTAGCGGCTTTTGCAACACTTGATAATTAACGCCCTCCTCTAGCGCGTTTGCGCCTATGCCAAGCAAGCAAACGGCGGCTAAAATTCTTAAAAATTTAGCGATTTTCATAAAATTCCTTTGCGGTAAATTTTAAAGATTGTATAAAATAAAGGGTAAATTTGAAATAAAATCTAAGCAACGAGCTTCTTTTTTAATTCTTTAACCATTTCGAGTTTAAGTTCCTTGGTTGTATAATGCCTGAAATTTTACATTTCAAAACAAGGAGTAGTTATGAAAAAGTCTATTTGTATCGCGATTTTGCTATGCGCCAGTTTGATGGCGAGTGAGTGCACCGCAGTGTATGGAGACGGAAAAACGGAGCTAAAGCTTGCTACGGGAAGCCCGGGAGAGCTTGGGCTACTCGAAGTTTTATCTAATGAATTTAGCAAGGCAAACGACACCAAAATTTGCTGGATAAAAGCAGGAAGCGGTCAGACTCTCGAACTTTTGAAAAATAAAAAGATAGATATCGCTATGGTTCACGCTCCAAAGGCGGAAATAAGCGCCGTAAAAGAGGGCTGGGCTACGCAAAGGACGTTGATCGGATCAAACGAGTTTTTTATCGTAGGGCCTAAAAACGATCCCGCAAAGATAAAAACCGCCCAAAACGTAACAGAAGCCTATACTGATATAGCCAAGTCCCAAAGCCTTTTTTACACCAGAGCGGACAACTCCGGAACTCATAAAAAAGAGCTTAGTATCTGGAAAATGGCAAATATCGTTCCACAAGGTCAGTGGTATGAGGCAAATAAAGATTTTATGTTAGCGACTCTTTTAAAAGCTGATAAAAACGGAGCATATTTTATGAGCGATAGCAGCACTTGGGTCGTGGCGAAAAAAGATATAAAATCCAGCGAAATTCTATTTCGCGGCGATAAATATCTAATAAATACGTATTGCGCCCTAAGACAAAACGATAGCGATACTACCGAAAGCAAGAAATCGAAAGATTTTATAGATTTCGTAGCTTCAAGCGCAGGGCAAGAGATAATTAAAAATTACGGTAAAGACAGATACGGCGAAGGGCTTTACAACGACGCTGCATACGCTCAGAAATATTTTATAAGCGAGTAGAATTTAAGTCTTAAAAGATGAAATTCGGCAAATTTGATAAGCCGAATTTCAACGACGCGATGGGTAAAATTTAAGCAAGCGGGTTAAATTTCAAACCGAATTTAACCCGCCGCGTAAATTCTAAATTTAACTGCGGCGATCGCAGTAAATTTAATCTCGCCGCGAAATTTTAATAATCAAAAATATTCGGATCGATCACCAGCGCGCGGTATGCTACGTCGTCTCTAGACGCCGACTCCACGTCCATTTCAAATTTAATGTCGTTTGTTTTCGGATCGATCTCCACGAGTACCATTTTGATCGTTTTATCGGGCTTTAGCAGATAGACATTCGAGCTTGAGATGAAGTAGGTGCTTTTATCCTTTTGCCACTCCACGACGCTAGTAACCGCGCTATAGAAGTCAAATCCGCGCTCCTTGCCAAACTCCCACGTCTGCT
>NZ_CALIAV010000009.1 GCF_938045625.1 uncultured Campylobacter sp. | reverse complement strand
AAATTTGACGAAGATAAGGCATATAGCCTATCGAGTCAAATTTTAAGGAAATCCGCAAAAAGCGCTCAAAAGACAAGCCGCTAAAATAAAAATCAAAAGGAGAAAAAATGGCAGAGTATTACAACCTCATCAAGTATTTCCACTACTTGTGCTTCATCTCGTGGATGGCGTTTTTGTTCTATCAGCCGCGCCTCTACGTCTATCACGCGGAAAATATGGACAAGCCGGACTTTGTGCGCGTCGTCGAGGTACAGGAGTACAAGATGTACCACTACATCGGCTGGGTCGCGTTGATCGGCACGTTTTTGACGGGCATCTTGATCATCGTCGCGATGCCTGAGCTTTTGCGCAGCGGCTACGTGCATGTCAAACTCACAGTCGTCGTTATCCTCGCGGCGTTTCATCTGGATCTTGGCCGCTATATGGTGCAGCTGCGCGAGAAACGCTGTAACAAGAGCGGTATGTTCTTTCGCGCTTACAACGAAGTGCCGACTATCGCGATGGTCATCATCATCTGGATGATGGTGTACAAGCCGTTTTAAACCGCGATAAATACGCGTTCCGAGGTGCGGCAAACCCGCTTTGCCTCGGGACCGCGAAGTTAAATTTAGCCTTGAGTTTTCGAGCCGTATCTTACAAATTCGGTATACAAAGTTAAACCGATTTTTCATCATTGGGCTCAATTAAACCCGGTCTCCCAAACGACATTAACTCAAATTAAATCGCTAAAATTTGAAAATCTCCCCAATCTAAACGCTTCCGCGCATATCTTTCATCACGGATTCGAGATTTCGGCGCAGGTTAGCTTGTGAGTTATCTTGGGTGTTTTAGGCGTCGGGATTTTTGCTAGTTTATTTAAAATAAAATAGCCACAGACTGATTTGGCGACAATTTATAAATTCGCCCACCTTGGCGCTAGCTGCCGCTTTAGCAAATTAGGCGCACCAATTTTGCCCGCCTAGCCAAGGCTAAATTTGATAAACTTAGCCCGAGCGATAAAAGCGCCAAGATGGCAAGTAGAGTTAAATTTTAGCTTTATTTATTGCCTGCTCCAAATCCGCGATCAAATCATCCGAATTTTCGATACCGACGGCAAGGCGTAGCAAGCCTTGAGTAATGCCGATTTTAGCTTGTAAATCCTGCGAATAAGATTCATGAGTCATTGAGGCCGGATGGCAGATTAGACTCTCTACACCGCCAAGACTAACGGCCAGGTCAAAAAGTTCTAGACTTTTAGCAAAAATTTTATAGTCGTAGCCATCCTTTAGCTCCAGCGAGATTAGCGCGCCGATGCCGCTAGCTTGGGTGTTTTGGATACGTTTTTCCTCGGCCGAAAATGAACCTGCGTAATACACGGTTTTAACAGCCGAGTTTTTTTCTAAAAATTCTACGATTTTTAGCGTATTTTCGCTTTGTCTATCAAATCTCACGCTAAGAGTTTTGAGGCCTCTTATTAGATTATAAGCATCTGCAGGGCTTAGCGTCGCGCCGAGAGTATTTTTCATGAAAGCTATACGCTCGGCTAGCACATCGTTGTCGGTCGTTACGACCCCGGCGATTACGTCGGCATGTCCGCCGATATATTTCGTCGCGCTATAAACGACGATATCGGCACCAAATTTGAGGGCTTTTTGATAATACGGCGTCAGAAAAGTATTATCGACGACGACAAGCGCGCCGTTTTTACGAGCTAGCTCGGCTAGTCTGGCGATATCCGTTACTCGAAGTAGCGGATTTGACGGCGTTTCGATAAATATCATCTTAACGTCTTCGTCCAGACGAGAGATTTTATTTAGATCTTCGACGAGTTCAAATTTGATCCCGAAATTTGCGAAAATACCGTTTGTGTAGCGGTAAGTGCCGCCGTAAACATTACTATTTAAAAGCACTTTGTCACCGCTTTTTAGCAGGTTAAAAACAGCCGAGGTCGCCGCCATGCCCGAAGCTAGAGCAAAGGCGTATTTGCTGTCTTCAAATTTGGCAAAAAGCTCTTCAAATGCATTTCTCGTTGGATTTGCGCTACGAGAATAAGCGTACTTTTGAAAGTCGCCTAAACCATCTTGCGCAAACGTCGTGGCTAGATAGATAGGCGGAACGACCGCGCCGTGAGGATTGTTTTTGGCTTCGAGGCCTTTTACGATTAGTGTATCTATTTTCATTTTTTTCCTTTAAATTTTAAAAATCCATCGCCGAAATAAATTTGACTATGCGCGGCGAGTCGCTGCTGAAAAATTCCTCAGCCGTACCGTCAAATTCGATATTGCCGCGCTCTAAAAATAAAATTCGATCCGCGACTTTGCGGGCGAAGTTCATATTATGCGTGACGATGATGAGCGAGTCGCGCTCCTTGCTAAGGCTGCCGATAACCTTCAAAACCTCGGCCTCAAGCTCCGGATCAAGCGCGCTCGTGGGCTCGTCCAAAAGCAAAAAATACGGCTTCATCGCAAGCGCTCGCGCTATCGCCACCCGCTGCGATTGACCGCCCGAGAGCCTGCTTGGATACTCGTGCTCCTTGCCCTTTAGCCCGACCTTTTCAAGTAGCGCCAAGGCCTCAATTTCTGCCTGCTCTTTCGGGATTTTAAGCACCTGCACGGGGCCTTCGGTTACGTTTTGTAGAGCCGTTAGGTGCGGAAATAGATTAAAGCTCTGAAAGACCATCCCCGTGTGCTCGCGAAACGGCAGCATATCTTTTTTCGAAATTTTACCGACGAAATTTATCTTATCGCCTCCAAGCTCAAGCTCGCCGCCGTCCGGGATCTCGAGTAAATTTATGCAACGCAGCAGGGTTGATTTGCCCGAGCCCGAGCTTCCTAAAATAACCGTAGTCTCGCCGTCTTTAAATTCTAAATTTAAACCGTTTAAAACAACGTTGTCGCCGAATTTCTTAGTCAAATTTTTAAATTTTATCATCACACGTACCTTGAAAATCTCTTCTCGAGCCTAGCTTGTAAAAACGTCAAAAACGTGCAAACGATCAGATAAAAAAGCGCGGCTAGCACATAAAGCGTGAGCGGATCGAAAGTGCGCGCGGCGATGCGCTGAGCGACCATAAACATATCGACCATCGTGATAGAAGCCGCAAGCGAGGTGTCTTTTAGCGTGCTGATAAAGATATTTGAAAGCGGGGGTAGCGAGATGCGCGCGGCTTGCGGAGCGATTATACGGCGTAAAATTTGCGCGTAGCTCATACCAAGCGCCGTAGCGGCTTCCCACTGGCCTTTGGGCACCGAAAGCACGGCCGCCCTAACGGCTTCGGAAGCGTAAGCGCCGATATTTAGGCTGAAAGTTATGATCGCCGCGCTCCAAACATCGAGCGTAACGCCCACGATCGGCAGACCGAAATATACGATAAAAAGCTGCACCAAAAGCGGCGTGCCGCGAAATATCCAGATATAAAATTCGCTAAATTGCTTTAAAATTTTGATATTTGCTATGCGCACGATCGCCGTTAGCACAGCGATAAGAAGTCCCAGCGAAAAGGAGATCGCCGTAAGAGGCAGCGTCACCTTTATCATCGCCAGCTCCATGGGTTGTAGCGAGCTTAGCAAAAGCTCGCTTATACGGTCAAATTCATTCATCGCCATCTACCGCGAGACATCTTTGCCGAAATACCTGATCGAAATTTCAGCCAGCTTGCCTTCGTTTTTTAGCTCCTCTATCGCTTTGCTGATCTGCTCCGCAAGCTCCGTATTGCCCTTTTGCACGATAGGCGCGGTATAGTCGGTATCGCTTCCCTCGGCGGCTATTTTAACTGGAGCGCCCGGGCGCTGTTTGATGAAGTCGTAAAATACGATATTATCGCGCACGACGGTATCTACGCGCTTGCTAACGAGAAGCTCCATGCTCTTGCTAAAGCTATCGACCGTGACGTTTTGCGCTCCGTAGCTAGCGGCCACCTTCGCCCAGTTGCTGGTAGCGGAGTCTGCATTTTTCTTGCCTTTTAGATCATCAAAGCTTTTGATATCGTTGTTATCTTTATGCGTGATGATAGCGCCATGTACGACCGTATAGGGCTGTGCATAGTCGTATTTTTTCTTGCGCTCATCGGTAACGCTTACTTGATTAAATACCGCATCGGCCTTGCCTGCATCAAATGCCGCGAGCATCGCGTCCCACGGAGCGGTTAAAAACTCGATCTTTAAATTTAGCTTCTTAGCGACTTCGCGGGCGATATCTACGTCGTAGCCCTTTAGCTCGTTTTTATCGTCGTAGTATGAAAACGGCGCATAGGTGCCTTCCGTAGCGATCGTTAAAACGCCCTCTTTTATGGTTTTGGCGTTTAAATTTAGCGTCAAAAACGCACCCAGAGCCAAAATTTTTAGTAGTTTTGAAACCATCTTTTATCCTTTAAATTTAGCTGCTTTTATGCGAGTAAAATTTACTCCGAGATATCTTTGCCGAAGTATTTGACCGAAATTTCTTTTAGCTTGCCTTCGCTTTTTAGCTCGCCAAGGGCCTTGTTTACGTCATTTACAAGCTCTTCGTTACCCTTTTTTACGATGGCTGCGGAGTAGATCGGCTCGCTACCGCTAGCGGCTATTTTTAACGGGGCGTTTGGACGCTGATTTATGTAATCATAGAAGGTCACGCTGTCGTTTATCGTCGCATCCGCGCGGCGGCTGATAATGAGCTCCACCCCTTTACTAAAGCCGTCTACGGTGACGATTTGCGCGCCGTATTTTTGCGCGATGCCGGCCCAATTGCTAGTCGCCGAATGCGCGCTTTTTTTGCCTTTTAGATCCTCGAAGCTTTTGATTTCGTTATTATCTTTATGAGTGACTAGCGCGGCGTGGGCGACGGTGTATGGAATGGTGTAATCGTATTTTTTCTTACGCTCGTCCGTGATGCTTACTTGATTGAACACGATATCGGCCTTGCCCGCATCAAATGCCGCCAGCATCGCATCCCACGGAGCTTCGACAAATTCCGCTTTTAAATTTAACTTTTTAGCCACTTCGCGTGCCACTTCTACGTCGTAGCCGGCTAGCGCGTCGTTTTTATCGTGGTAGGAGTAGGGCGAATACGTGCCTTCGGTCGCGATTTTCAAAACGCCGTTTTCGAGAGTTTTTGCATTTGCACTGGCTAAAAAAGCGAGGCTCGCCAAAGTAAGTAGAGAAGATTTTAGTAGTTTTTTCATTTTTTGTCCTTTTTAAATTTATCGTTGGCTATTCATCTAAAAAGGCCGCGAGTGCGGAGTTGAAAATATCTTTTTAAATGTTTAGCGACTTGCTAAGCACTTAAAGAGATATTCGTGCCTAGCGCCCTAGCTTTTCATTTCGCAACAACACATGTCGCACATATCGTTTTTCATAGCGTACCTTTCGAGTAAAATTTGGCGGTGATTTTATGCAAAAAAAGTTTAAGATAAAATAAATTTATATCAAAATTTCGGATTTTATTTTTTAAATGATATAAATTTTGGATACAAAATCGGCTCAAATATCGA
>NZ_CALIAV010000008.1 GCF_938045625.1 uncultured Campylobacter sp. | reverse complement strand
ACGGCTTTATCTTTAAAGACCTTTTCTTGCTAGGCCTTGGCTTGGTGCTGCTAAAATACGACCTGGCGCGCCTTTGTCGCGGAGAAAAAGCTGCGATTGAGTCATCAAAACATATTGGCGTCGGTTTCGACGCAACACTAAATGATCGCGCACGGCGAGTTTGAGGCGTTTAATTTGAAGCCTGCTTTGCTAGCGGTTGCGTGCTTGAGCTCGCTCGCATAGCACCCTTTAAAATACGGCCGCGCGCTAAAATTTTATGACGCGCGGTTGAAATTTATTGAGCTGCGGTAATTAAATTTTACTAACGCTCAAACTCAAATTTATAAAATTTAAATCGACCTATCAGATTGTGCTACAAATTGAGTCGCGTTAAATTTGGCAACGGAAGCTTAATTTTAAGCTCAAAGCATTAGATTTAGATCCAGCCAAATTCGCATTTGATTAAGTGAAACGTAAAGCGCAAAGTTATATCATTCCTTAGAAATTCTGCAATTTTTTGGAAAGGATGAGATATGAAGCACTTTTCACTCTCAAAGGCCGTTTTTATGGCGGCGAGCTTGGCCCTGCTCGGGCTAACGGCTGCGAATGCGCAGGAGAAATTTTCCCCAGTCATCGTCATTCACGGCGGCACCAGCGGGCTTGATCTAACTAAAGAGGAATTTAAAATCCGCGAGGAGCCGATGAAAAAGGCGCTTTTAGCGGGTCAAGCCGTACTTGAAAAAGGCGGTAGCGCGATGGATGCCGTAACGGCGGCAATAATGGTGCTTGAGGACGATCCGAATTTTAACGCGGGCAAGGGCGCGGTCTTTACAGCCGACGGATTTAACGAGCTCGACGCCTCGATCATGGACGGCTCGACCAAAAAAGCGGGCGCGGTCGCGATGGCGCGGCATATCAAAAACCCTATCCTAGGCGCCAGACTCGTGATGGATAAGACGTGGCATACGCTAGTCGCCGGCGAGGGAGCCGACAAGCTCGCCAAAGAAAACGGCCTAGAGATGGTCGATCAGAAGTATTTTTTCACGCAGTTTAGATACGACGCGCTGCAAAAAGC
>NZ_CALIAV010000007.1 GCF_938045625.1 uncultured Campylobacter sp. | reverse complement strand
ACGTTACCCTTGAGAAGCTATACTAGGCCAGGTGAACTACGAGATGGATATTTCTGATTTTGACTATGATCTGCCGGAGGAACGTATTGCTCAGATACCGCTAGAGCCGCGTGACAGCGCACGCCTTATGGTTTTGCACCCCAATGAGCATAGGATTGAGCATCGGCATTTTTATGAACTTGGCGATTTTCTAAGAAGTGGCGACGTTCTGATCTTCAACGATACGCGTGTCATCCCTGCACGGCTCATCGGTGCGCGCAGTCAAACGGGCGGGAAGGTCGAGGTCTTTCTCCTGCGTCAAATGGATAAAGATCAATGGGAGGCATTGGTCAAACCCGGAAAAAAAATGCGCATCGGCTCCGTCGTCCACTTTGGCGAAGAACTGTCCTGCGAGATTGTCGCTCATACGGATTTTGGCGGGCGTATCGTACGATTTATCTACGACGGCATCTTTGAGGAGATTCTGGATCGCTTGGGCAATATGCCGCTTCCCCCATACATTCATGAGAAGCTGGAGAATCGGGAGCGATATCAGACGGTATACAGCCGTGTGAAAGGCTCGGCTGCAGCGCCGACAGCGGGGCTGCACTTTACAGAGTCACTGATGGAGGAGCTTCGCAGAAAGGGCATCCAATTTGGCTTTATCACCCTTCACGTCGGGCTTGGCACATTTCGTCCTGTTCATGTCGATACCATTGAAGATCATGTGATGCACAGTGAGTTTTATTCGGTTCCAACAGAGACCGCAGAACTCATTCATATGGCAAAAAAAGAGGGGCGACGTGTTGTTGCTGTCGGTACAACGTCCATCCGTACACTGGAAGCAGCAGCCTCGTCTACGGGGACTGTCGAGGCGGGGAGCGGATGGACAAACATATTCATCTATCCGGGATATGAATTCAAAGTGGTAGACGCTGTAATCACAAACTTTCATCTTCCGAAGTCTACCCTCATTATGCTGATCAGCGCCTTTGCGGGGCGTGCGTTCACGCTGGAGGCATATCGCACGGCTGTAGCAGAAGCGTATCGCTTCTTTTCCTTTGGTGATGCCATGCTCATCCAATCACGACAATAAAAAACAACGCGATGAAAAATCGCGTTGTTTCTGCTTATGGAAGCTCACGGAACAGATCGCGGTGCTCATTGATGATTTCCGCCATCATCCGCTTCCCGTTGATATCAGGATGCAGACCATCCGTGGAGAGCAGCGGATCCAGAATACGCCGCTCTTTGTCGTAGAAATATGGCTCCATGTCCACATAGAATTCCTGCGTTCTGATCCAGGTGTTTACAGCCATCATCTTCCATTTCCATGATGGATCTGTCTCGGTGTGGAAGGCAAGCGAAATGTGTTCAGGGTTGATCGGCAGGAGCGTCAGGAAAATGGGACGAATGCCGTGGTTCAGACACTTCTTTTGCAGTTCATCCAAATCGTCAATGATGTCCTGTGCCGTGACACCATAGGCGCGCAGACTGTTCGATCCGGTCAGGATCAGCAGGTTCACCGGGTGCAGTGGAAGTACATCCTGCTCAAAACGCTCCAGTGTTGTATGGGCGGTATCGCCGCTACGTCCGAGATTGAGGCATTCGAACGGCAGGTATGTTGTATAGCTGTATTCGAGGAATGCGGGCGAGCTTGATATAGCGCCCCCACCGTGCGTGATGCTGTCCCCGAGCGCCGCTGCATAGATGCGATCATTCACAGCATCGACGGTGAATGAGGCGAGATCTGACCACGTTCCAATGGTATTGTCCTCCTCGTCCAGGCCTCGTACCCGCCAGTAATATGTGCCCGCATAGGGGCGCGCATATTCATCATAGACTGCATTGGCGGCCGTGATCGTCTGTGCCCATGCACGGTTTGGATCCGGTTCTGTACCGTGCTCCTTTGCAGGAGGCTCTGTCAGCAGTTCGACCTCATAACGTGTTACGCCGTTTAACGGAATCCATTGATATACAGGATAGATGGGCTGATGGAAGTTCATCATCTGATCGTAGGTATTTGGGATCGGACGATTTGGAACATCTGCGGACTTATCCAAATAAAGCTCCTCGGCAGGGGAGAATTCTCCGATTGGCTCAAGCTTCAGCCCGAGTGCCCGCACGCGCCAGTATATCTTTTCATAGTTCTGATAGGAGCGCAGATCAGCCTGCCAGCCGTTTGTAAAAACGCTGCGCGTACTCGTCAGGTGATTCGTCGGTGATGGCGTCGTGCCGCCCTCCTGTGCCGGCGGTGCGGAGAGAAGTTCAACCTCATAGAGAACGGCATTCGGAATGCTGTGCCAGAGCAGAAAGGGCTTGAGGCTTGCAGGATGATCTTCCGTATAATGAAAGATTGGAATGGGGGCTTTTGCCATGAAATATGGCGCTGCAATTGGTGTTGACGGGGCAGTTACGGCACCAAACATTCCATAGGCTGTAATGCGATAATAGAATGGAATGGGAGCGGAGGAGACCTTGCAGGAGGGCGTAGCGCTAAACTCGGTCTTTACGCTAGTGCCGTTTTGCTTGAGTTTAAAAAAATCCAATTCCGCCTCCTTAGTTATCGTAAATTTTTAGTTCGTTATACAAGCTATCTCGCTCGACGGGAACAAAGCCCGAAGTCTGAATGAGATCGGTAAAATTTCTAAGACTCATACCGCTTGCCGATTTCGCTCCGGCCGCGCTTTGGATGCTCTCTTTTTCTATCGTGCCGTCTAGATCATCAGCGCCGAATTCCTGCGCGACCATAGCCAAATTTATAGTCGAAGTCGCCCAGTACGCCTTGATGTGCGCGAGATTATCGAGCACCAGGCGCGAGATAGCAAAGGTTTTTAAAATTTCGGCCGAGCCGGGATAGTTTTCCACTTTTAGATAGTTGTTGTCGCGCTGATAAACAAGCGGGATAAAGGCGTTAAATCCGCCCGTCTTGTCCTGCAAATCACGAATCCGCAGCATATGATCGATGCGGTTTTGCCTGCTTTCTACGTGGCCAAACAGCATCGTAGCGTTGCTTTCTCTGCCTTTTTCGTGCCAAAGGCGGTGGATTTTGAGCCAGTTTTCCGAGCTCACCTTGCCTTTGCAGATTTTACGCCTAACCTCTTCGTCAAAGATCTCCGCTCCGCCGCCAGGCATCGAGTCCACGCCGTATTCGAGCATCTTTTCTACGACTTCTTCGTAGCTAAGGCCGTGTTTTCGCGAGAGGAAATCAACCTCCGCCGCTGTTAGAGCCTTGACGTGGATTTGCGGGTATTTTTCCTTGATTTTTTTAAAAATTTCCAAATACCACTGCCACGAGGTATCGGGGTTGTGCGCCGAGACGATATGTATCTCTTTTGCGCCGCCGGCGACGCTTTTTTCGACGATTTTTAGGATCTCATCGTGACTCATCGTATATGGGTTTGGATTTTTGCGGTTTGCGGAAAACGCGCAAAATTTACACACGTCTGCGCAGATATTGGTCGGATTTATGTGGCGATTTACGTTAAAAAACACCTTTTTGCCGTGCAGTTTCCGCCGTTTGGCGTTTGCGAATTTACCCAGCGTAAAAAGGTCTAGGTCGTACAAGCCTGCGCATTCGTCCGCGTCCAGACGTTCGCCGCTTTGGAGTTTTTCTATTAAATTTGTCAAATTTTATTCCGAAAATAGATATCAAACGGCGATTATATGTTAAAAAAGCTTTGTTTTTGCAAAATTTTAGTATCATCGGATAAAATTTACACAAAAAGACGGCGGTAAAAAAGTGGCTTTAAAAGGAAATTTAAGCGGCGTTTTAGGCGGTGCAAATTTGGCGTCGCAGCTAAAAAAGCTTCAGGGCAAGGGCTTTGCAAATTTCATCGCAAAGCAAAGCGACGAGCTGATAAAAGCTCTGTGCACGCGGGTTTTGGACGAGATTTTTGCGGACTTTAACCCTGATGTAGATTTTATCCCGTTTTGCGTCATCGCTACCGAAAAATACGCCGACAATCTCATCTCCACGAGCTCGGTTTTAGAGGTTTTACTCGTCTTTAAAGAAAACGCGGGCTTTAACGTCAAATTTATCCTAAAAAAGCTAGTCGCCGCGCTGGAGGGCTCAAATTTAAAGCTAAATATCAAAATTTGCGAGCTGGACGAAATTTACGAAGCGCACAAAAACGACCATAAAGCAAAGGCCGCGTTTAGCCGTATCCGCTACATCTGCGGCTCGCGCACGCTATACAAGGCCGCTAGATCGGAGATTTATAAAACTCGCGAGTTTAACGCGCAGGAAAATCTCAAATTTTACGCCAAAAACCTAGGCTCTTTTAACGAGATCCCAAACATAAAGCAAGAGCCCGATCTAAAAAACGACCTGGGCGGCACGAACGACATCTACTACCTAAACTGCGCTCTAAACGGCTTTGAAAACGAGATCAGCATGCGCTCGCAGGCTCTAAAATTTATCGACGAAAAGGAGCTTAGCGCGCTAAATTTGGCGACAGATTTTATCCTCTGCGTAAAATCTGCGCAAAATTTAACCCTAGGCTCGGACGTTTTTGCCCCCGCAAAGCTAAACGAGATCACCGCGCTCATGCAAACCAAGTCCAAAAAGACGCAAGAAAACAGCAGCGTCATCTCGCAAAAGCTCTTTTCCTGCATGCACTCGGTCGCGGTTTTCTCGCGCTATCTGGTTTCTAGCTTTTATAGGAGCAAATTTACAAGCGGGGCTAAATTTAGCGAGCTGCGAGCCGCGCGGCTAAAAAACGGATTTTATAGGTTTGAAAATACGATTTACGTACCGCTACACGTCCGCGCTAGGCCGCTAAATGCCGTACTAAAACAGCTTTTGGCTCTTGGCGATGCGGAGTATAAATTTGACGTTGGGACGATCTTTTACCTAAAGCGCGCGCAAATCAGCAAAGAAGACGCCGAGGATTCGCTCGCGCTTTTTAGAAAAATTTTGATGCGAAACCACGCTCACTGCATCATCAAAGCGCTTTTGGACGCGGAGATTTTGCCTGTTTTAGTTAAGCCGCTCGAGCACGCCGTAAATTTGGCCGAATTTGACGGCTATCATAAATTTAGCGTCGGCGAACACTGCGTTTTAAGCGTCAAATTTGCCGAAAATATCAAAGATAAATTCGTAAAATCGCTCTACGACGAGCTTTGCGTCGAGGGGCGAACGCTGCTAAAGCTGGCCTTGCTGCTGCATGACGCAGGCAAGGGTCTAGGCGGCGATCACTCGGTCGTGGGCTCAAATATTTTCCGCGCCTACGCCGCAAAGCTAAATTTGAGTGCAAAGGCTGTAAATATCGGCGTTACGCTCGTGCGCTACCACACGCTGATGAACGACGTGGCAAACCGCGAGGACATCTATGATCAGCGCACGATTTTTAGCTTTATCTCAAAACTAGGCGACCCGCAAACGCTAAAACTCTCCTACATCGTCGCTTATTGCGTGATAAACGCGACCGACGAAAAGCTCTATACGCCATATCTGGCGCGACTTTTGCGCGAGCTTTACGGCATTTGCTTGCAAAGCTTTGAGGATGAAAATCTGCTCGATGAAGCTTCAAGGCGCGTAAAAAAGGAGCTTAGCATCAGGCGAAACGCTAAATTTGCGGCCTTAAGCGAAAATTTGAAAGAGAAAATTTTCGCTATCAGGTCAAATTTGCTCTTTGCCAAATACCAACCAGCAGATATCATCGCTATCGCCTGGGCCGCGCAAAACGCCGATAAACTAAGCGTGCAGGTACAAAATCATCAAAGCCTGAGC
This sequence comes from uncultured Campylobacter sp., assembly GCF_938045625.1. GTDB lineage: Bacteria > Campylobacterota > Campylobacteria > Campylobacterales > Campylobacteraceae > Campylobacter_A. The sequence goes on along the minus strand of NZ_CALIAV010000007.1, from coordinate 4,343 downwards.
ATCGAAATTTACGCGCAAAACTATCCAAATTTAGCCGTTTTGCTCTCGTCTCTGGCGCATCTTGACCTTGGATTTATGGAGATTTTCGAGCTGTTTGACGGTAAATTTTACGTCAAGCTAGAGTTTAACAAAAACGTAAAATCAAGCGAGCTAGAAACTCTAAAAAACCTCATCGAGATCTCGCTAAAAAGCGGCGCCTCAGCGCAGATAAATCGCCCGACAATACTAAAAGGCGAGCTAAATTTCGACGCGAACCACTCGCAAGAGTACGCAAAGCTGGGCATAAACGCAAAAGATCAGCGCGGGCTGATGGCTTACGTATTGGGAGTTTTTAAGGAATTTGATGTAAAAATAGCCAATGCCAGAATCCAAACCGTAAAAAACAGGACGCGAAATTTGCTGCTTATCGAAAAGCGCGAGGGCGTGGATTTGGGCGAAATTTTAAAATTATTAGAAAGCGAGTAAACATGTGCGGAATCGTCGGTTACGTCGGCAATAGAGAAAAAAGAGAGTTTATTTTAAACGGATTAAAAGAGCTTGAGTATCGCGGCTACGACAGCGCAGGCATGGCGGTGATGAGCCTAGGGGGCGGTTGCGATAAATGCGCGCAGGAAATCGCCTTTTTTAAAGCCATCGGCAAGCTTGAAAATTTAGCCAAAAAATCAGAGGGCTTTAGCTCTAGCGGCGAAGGCGTCGCGATCGGTCACACGCGCTGGGCTACGCACGGAAAGCCTACCGAGATCAACGCTCACCCGCACCTGGGCGAGCACTCTTTCGTCGTTCATAACGGCATCATCGAAAACTACAAAGAGCTAAAAGAGGAGCTTGAAGCAAAGGGCGTTAGCTTCCTCAGTCAAACCGATACCGAAGTCATCGTGCATCTTTTTGAGGAAAATTTAAAAACCATCGGCGAGCCGTTTAAAGCATACGAAGCCACGGTAGCGCGCCTACACGGAGCTTACGCGACCCTACTGATCACCAAAACGGCTCCTGGCAAAATTTTCTTCGCCAAGGACGCCGCGCCGCTAGCCATCGGCAAAAGCGAGGAGAAAGAGGTATTTTTCGCCTCCTCCGACGCCCCGCTGATCGGCCTAGCCAAAGAGGTGTGCTACCTGGACGATAAAAGCTACGGATTTGTAAGCCTAGACGAGATTGCGGTTTTTAAAGACGCAAAAAGACTAAGCCCGAGTTTCGCCGCGCTGCCTGCGGATAAAAGCTACGCGCAAAAAGAGGGTTACCGCTTTTTCATGGAAAAAGAGATCTACGAACAAAGCGCGGTAGTCTCAGAAACGCTAATGGGACGCGTCAAAGAGGATGCGGTAGGTCTTGAAAATTTAACGAACGAGTACCTGCAAAATATCGATGATATCGTGATTTGCGCGTGCGGCACTAGCTATCACGCGGCTCTTACGTCTAGCTACCTTTTCGAGCGACTATCGGACACTAGAGCCAAGGTCGAGATCGCGAGCGAATTTCGCTATAGACGCCCGAAACTAAACAAAAACGCTCTTTTTATCGTTATTTCGCAAAGCGGCGAGACGGCCGACACCCTAGAAGCGCTAAAAATCGCCAAGCAAGCAGGACTAAAGACGCTAGCTATCTGCAACGTCGATAACTCCTCGATCGTGCGATTAGCGGACGACACGCTGCTAACTCGCGCGGGTATCGAAAAGGGCGTAGCCAGCACCAAAGCCTTCGCGACGCAGGTCGTGACGCTGTGGATGCTAGCGCTACAAATCGCGCAGGCTAAAGCCTCGATAAGCAAAGACGAGCTAAAAAACGAGATCGCAGCACTCCTGCACGTTCCGCAAATTTTAAATATCAGCAAAGAGCCGCAAGAGCGCATCCGACGCCTAGCAAAGCACTATTTGCACGGCCACGGCTTCTTTTTTATCGGGCGAGATATATTCTATCCGCTGGCGCTAGAAGGCGCGCTAAAGCTCAAAGAGATCTCCTATCTGCACGCCGAGGGCTATCCTGCTGGCGAGATGAAGCATGGCCCTATCGCGCTTGCCGACGAGAGGCTCTTTACGGTTGCGCTAATGCCAAAAACCATACTCTACGAAAAAACCAAAAGCAACGTCGAGGAGCTAGCCGCTCGCGACGCATATATACTTGCTATCAGCCCCGAGGAGTTCGAGCTTAGCGACGATTTTATAAAGACTAGCAAACAAGCCCACCCGATGAGCGAGTTTTTCGAGATGATGATCATCCTGCAGCTTTTTGCGCTAGAGATCGCCGTGAGGCTAGGCAACGACGTGGATATGCCGCGAAACCTTGCTAAAAGCGTGACAGTGGAGTAAATTTAGTAGGCGAAATTTGACGGGCGACGCTAAATTTCGCTTTTAATCCTAATCTGCAAATTTAGGTGAGAAGTCACTCGCCTAAATTTCTATCAAATTTTATTCTAAATTTAAATTCAAATTTATTGGCGCCCGGAAGCATCATGCAAAATTTAAACGAAAAATATGAAATTTATCAAAAAAGGCTAGATAAAAAGGCGGGTCGCCTCACGTCGTTGATGAACGATGCAAAATGGCTCAAGCTCTGCGAAATTTTAGAGGCCTCGGGTTGCAAGGAAATGCGCGTAAGGCTACTATCGGGCGACGAGGAGATCGCGCTCGTCTGCGGTTTTGGGTGTTTAGGAGACGGGTATTTCGACTGCGCCAACGGAGCTATTTTGTTTAAAGATCTACACTGGGTTTTCGTGCCTAAATTTTACGAACAAACGCGTATGAACAGAGCCGAAAAGCTCACATCAAATTTTATCCCAAATCCGCTTGAAGCGGTGCTGGACGCCATGACAAAGGCGGGTAAATTTGACTACGAAATAGACGAAAGCGGGCTAAAAATTTACGGATATAGATAAATTTGGCTCAGGCAAACGGAGTCAAATTTAAAGCCGCGCTTGCTCGCCAAATGCGGCAAAATTTGATAAAATTTGACGAACTTTAAACTCAAAGGAGCAAATATGAGCGCTCATCTATGCCCAAAATGCGGCGAAAACACGATCTACTTCGACGGCATTTGCCACTCGTGCAGCCAAAGGCAGAGGCGGGATGAAATTTTAAACCTAAACGCGGACGAAGTAGAGGCGATAATCCTAAAAATAGCGGGCCGAATCGACGAGATCGAAAAATGGGATGAGATTTGCAATGATTTTTGGGCGCTTTTTAGCCTGCTAGATATCCACGATCCAAGGATCGCGCGAGCCGCGGCGGCAAAGGAAATCTACTATCCGCCCGAGCTCTACTTTGGCGCGCCTGACGACGTAAGAGACGCACTCATAACAAAACTAAACTCGCTAGAGGATAACTCCAAAAACGTGCTAAATCACCTACTTTGCGCGCTTGCCTGGCAGGGCGGCGAGCAGACGGCCGAGCTTTTTTACGAGCTGTATAAAAACCCGCGGCCGTGGCGTAAAAAGCTCTACGTGGGTACCGAATTTTACGCAAAAATCGGCGGCTGGGTGTTTGACGAGACGGGCGAGCGAAAATCTTTGGTTTTTGAAAAGTGCCTCACCGCGGTGCGCGTAAAAGATGGCAAAATCGCGAGCCAAGACGCAAATTTAAACCCAAACCAAAACGCGGATGAGTCCGTACAGATCGGCGAGCCTACGGGCCAAAAGTGCGAGTTTTGCGGCTGCGAGATACTGGATATGTTGCGTCTAAAGGCATCCGATCCGCGGCTTGCGTTTTTAAATTTAAAGCACGACGCGATATTTCGCTGCTGCCCGACCTGCGTCGGTTCGGTCGTTTACTTTTGCAAGAGAGGCGCAGACGGCGAGATAGAGCTAAGCTATAAAGGCGAAGGATTTACGGAGAGTTATTTTTCGCACGAGGACATGGCGCGACTGTGCGATATGAAATTTAAGCTAGGCGGCGAAGTTTCCCCGTTTTACGGCTGCTTTAGCGAGCTTGATACGACCGTGGGCGGCTATCCGCAGTGGGTGCAGGACGCCGAGTATCTAACCTGCCCTAGTTGCGACGGGACGATGAAACATCTAGCGCAGATCCCATTTGGCGAGATGATACAAGGCGAGGGAGTCATATACGTGCAAATTTGCGAGAAATGCGAGGTTTTGGGCGGCTGCTTTCAGTGTACGTGAGGCAAGTTAATCAGCTATAATGTAAATAAAATTTGATTTAAGGAGAAAATATGGGGTTATTTAGTTTTGGTAAAAAGGCTGAAAAAGCGCAAAATCCAAGCACTTTTGCGGGCAGAGTGGATAAATTTTGGGCGGAATTTAGCGGCGTGATAGATGAGATCAAGGCCGATCTGGCGGCAAAAGAGTTTGAAAAGGCGATGCAAAAGACCGACGAGAAGCTTCGCATCTGCCTTGC
>NZ_CALIAV010000006.1 GCF_938045625.1 uncultured Campylobacter sp. | reverse complement strand
AAAAGGAGCGAATATGCGTAAGAATTTTTTCGGTTCTATCGTTTTGGCTGCGGCCTTGGTGGGCGGCGCGTTTATGGCGGTGCCTCAGACTGCGAGTGCGGGCGTTTTGGCGCATCAGGTAAAAACCCAAGGCGAGCTTGGCTCGGTGTTTATCAACCCATACGACGTGGCGCCTCTTACGGCCGTCATCGATAGGGCGGGCAAGGACATCAAGGATATCCACGTGCGGGTGCTGGGTAAACCGGGCGGCGGCATCGACATCGCCTATAACGTCTCCGAGCATGCGCTACTGACGCACGACGGCGTGCCGATCTGGGGGCTATATCCGGACTATCTAAACGAGGTCGAAGTAAGCTACGTTTTTAACGGCGAAAAGAAGGTTGAAAAGTATAAAATTTATGCTCAGCCGATCGTGACATATAGCCGAGATTATAGATTTAGCCACATGCAAAAGATGAAGGTCAAAAAGGTCGATCCTGCGTTTAAAAACAGACTCTATCTCATCAACAACACGATCACGAGCGTTTATAAGCCGCTTGATTGGAAAAACGGCGGTGCGGCTAGCTGGAATGATTTCACCGAAAATTTCGTCGTCGATACGCAGGGCGAGGTCAGATGGTATCTGGACTATCAGAAATTTTACGACCGCAGCGAGCGCAGAGTGATGGACGGCGGTATGATGATGGGTTTTCATCAGCTGCCAAACGGCGATCTTAGTTGGGGTATGGCGCAGCGATATATGCGCTACGATATGATGGGCAAAGAGGTGTATAATCGCGAGCTGCCGCGCGGCTACATCGACCTTAGCCACGAAGTAATGCCGCTTAAAGGCGATCACTTGCTGCTTCGCGTCGGCAAATACAACTACCACCACGCAGACGGCAGGATCTCGCACACGATCAGAGATCACATCATCGAAGTGGACGGCAGCGGCAAGGTCGTGGACGAGTGGGATCTGAATGAAATTTTTGGCAAAAACGTCTACCGCAGCAACCTCATCAAGGCTCTTGACGCTCGCGCCGTGTGCCTAAATATCGATATGGACGCCAAAGAGATCAAAATCAGCGACGATCTGCCTTTCGGCGACGTGACCTCGACCGGCACGGGACGCAACTGGGCGCACGTAAACTCGATCTCATATGATCCTAGCGACGACGGCATCATCCTCTCGCTCCGCCACCAAGGCATCGTCAAGATCGACCGCGACAAAAAGGTAAAATGGATCCTAGCGTCGCCTGAGGGCTGGAGCGCGGACTTTAAAGAAAAAGTGCTAGTGCCCGTGGATAAAAACGGCAACAAGATCAAATGCGAAAACTCAAAATGCGAGGGCGACTTCGACTGGTCGTGGACGCAGCACACCGCGTGGCTCACTCCGCGCTACGATAACAAGGGCTCCGTAAAGCACATCAGTGTATTTGACAACGGCGACGGCCGCGGCATGGAACAGCCTGCGCTAAAAGAGCAAAAATACTCTCGCGCGGTCGAGTACAAGATCGACGAGCAAAAAGGCACCGTCGAGCAGACGTGGGAGTTTGGCAAGGAGCGCGGATTTGACTTCTATAGCGCGGTTAC
>NZ_CALIAV010000005.1 GCF_938045625.1 uncultured Campylobacter sp. | reverse complement strand
TATTATCATAGTTTTCAGTCTGAACTAAATAAGGTGTTGGCTGTAAATAGTCCAAAATTTCACCTAATTCTTTTACTTCCCAACCTTCACCATCTTTAAATTCAGGAAACCTATACTTAGGCACTAGTGTCAAATCATCTTTTTTACTCATACGCTTTTAACCCCACAATCTCTCGTCCATCTGCCATTTTCTTTAATAACGGAACTAATTCATCCATAAGCTCCAATTCTTTTTGTGTTCGTTCTCTCCAACTAAGATTCAGAGGTTCAAGTAAATCAATCAATTTTTCTCCATCAAAAATCATTCTTTCCATAATTCCATTAACAAAAGCCTCTAAAGAGCCAGACTCAATCCCATACTTTTCAGATATGGAAATCAGCTTCTTAAAAGTTTTTTCAGATTTAAATTTCTGGTATCCCTCCATTACTTCCTTTTCACTTAAGCCTTTATTCTCTTCTGAAGACTTAATAAATCTATCAAGCTCTTCTATATACTCTTCAATATCTTCCCGCTCATCCATAAGGTTAGAAGTAGAAGCAATCAAATCAATCAGTTCTTTTTTCGTCATTTTTTCTTTCTTCGGCACGTTTGATTGAGTATATTGAGAAATAAGTGCCATAATATAATCATAATCAATAACAGCAGATGCAAATAACACAAATTCAAAGTCCAATTGCTCTACTTCAGTAGATACATTATGACTATCTTTTTCCTGTTCATCTTTTAATCTCCCTGCAATATCTAAATATGCCCCCCTAAATGCTCGAACTGTATCTTCTGGTAATAAAGTCTCAATATCAGCTACTTGTTCCTCTTTTATATCTGTGTATTGATCAAGTTGAGTTTTGAGCCTCTGTATTTGTTTAAACTTATCAATAAACATGGCACGAGCCGTATCACCTTTAAGATTACTTACTGCTTCAGGCTTACACTCAAGTCCTTGTGCCTTCATAAACTGCTCAAGTTCATCTACTGCTTTTCTCAACTTTTTAATCATAGTAGGAGCCGGATCTACAAGCCAAATTTCTTTAACTTTCTCGCTGTTTTCTTTTCCTGAAAACAATCTGATCGCTGCATCAACTTCATCTTCATGTCCTCTAAAATCAATAATATTGCCATAAGGTTTAGTGGTATTAAGCACACGATTAGTTCTTGAAAAGGCTTGAATCAATCCATGTTGCTTCAAGTTTTTATCTACATATAAAGTATTTAAATATTTAGAATCAAAGCCTGTCAAAAGCATATCTACAACAATAACAATATCTATTTTATTTTCATGTGGATAATCCGCATTTGGATATTGTTGGTCTTTTATCCGTTTTTGTACATCTTGATAATACAAATCAAAGTCGTTGATAGTATGATTTGTTTTGTATTTTGAATTATAGTCGTCAATAATTCTCCTTAAGGCTTCTTTTTTCTTGTCAGGCTCTTGTTTGTTATCTTCTTTTTCTTGCACAAGATCCTCTTGCAGTTGTTTCACATCTTTATTGCCTTCAGCCGGAGGCGAAAAAACGCAAGAAATATTCAATGGAATAAAACCTTCATCTAAATCTAAGTATTCTTTCTGTACCTCATTAAATAAACCATAGTACTCTATTGCTTCATTGATACTTGCTGTCGCAAAAATAGCGTTATACCGTCTACTATATGTTGCCGCATCATGCTTGGACAAAATAGCTTCTACAATTTTCCTTTTGCTTATCTTTGTATCTGCTTTTGCTGCAATATGAGTATCATCAGGCTTAAAATAATCAATGTGAAAACGTAAAACGTTGCCATCATCAATCGCATTTGTGATAGTGTAAGAATGAAGTTCCTTTTCAAATACATCCTTTGTGGTTTTATAAGAACCAATTGTTCCATCGACTTGTTTATAATTTGAGTTTTCTTCAAAAATTGGTGTACCCGTAAAACCAAACAATTGTGCTTTGGGGAAGAAAGTCTTTATTGCTTCATGATTATCTCCAAATTGTGAACGATGGCATTCATCAAAAATAATCGCCATACGCTTATCTTGAAGCTTTAGTAGCCTTTCTTTAAAAGTCAATTCGCCTCTTTTTCTTTTTTCTTGATTACGCTTACTATCATCATCAAGTGCAAGTCCAAGTTTTTGAATGGTAGTAACTATCACTTTATCCTTATAATCATCAGATGTGAGACGCTTAACTAAACTTTCTGTATTTGTATTTTCTTCTACACATCCTTCTTGAAACTTATTAAATTCTATACGAGTCTGTCTATCCAAATCTTTTCTATCCACAACAAACAAGCACTTTTCAATATCTGGATTATCTTTTAAAAGTGTTGATGTCTTAAATGATGTAAGAGTTTTGCCACTACCTGTAGTATGCCAAATATATCCATTGCCTCGATTTTGCTCAATACAATCCACAATGGCTTTCACAGCATAAATCTGATATGGCCGCATAATCAATAATTTTTGCTCACTCACTACCAAAACCATATATCTACTGATAAGTTCTCCAATAGTACACTTAGGCAAAAAACAATTCGCAAATTCATATAAATTGGTTATTTTATTATTGTTCTTATCTGCAAATTCATAAATAGGCAAGAATCTCTCATCTGCATTAAATGAAAAATGCTCCTTGCGATTATTAGCAAAATAATAGGTATTCGTTTCATTGCTAACAATAAAAAGCTGAATAAAACAGAGTAGCGAATTTGTATATCCATTTCCCGAATCATTTTTATAATTCACTATTTGTTCCATCGCTTTTTTAGGTGTGATTTGTAAAGTCTTTAATTCAATCTGAGCTACCGGGATACCATTAATAAGCAAAATAACATCATAACGATGGTTACTATTTTCTGTATTAATACGCAGCTGATTAACTACTTCAAATTCATTTTTGCACCAGTTTTTGAGATTCACAAGAGTATATTGCAAAGGCGTATCATCATCTCTTTTAAAAGTATTTATTTCTCTGAGCTTTTTTGCACTCTCAAAAACATCTGGATTTATTATACTATCACGTAATCTTATAAATTCAGAATCACTTAGTTTTACACAGTTCAATCTTTCAAAATGCTTTTTGAAATTTTCTTCCAATGAAAATTTATCTCTAATGTCTTCACGATAAACATATTTTAAATCTATCAGTTTTTTGATAAATTCACTTTCTATTTGTTTCTCACTCTTCATCATAACCATAATCCTCTATCCAGCTTAATGTATTAATTCTAGTGAAAAAATAAACTCTTCATTGAATTTTTCTTTTTTGCAAAATCCTCTTCAAAACATAATTTCATGATTTGGCTAAGTTTTTGTTTTTGATTCTCTTTATATATTTATGCATCTTGAATACATAAATTACTTATATAGTATGATTTGCAAGTGCAAATCATACAAATAACAGCTACTCCCACTCTATCGTTGCGGGCGGTTTGCTCGAGATGTCGTAAACTACGCGGTTGATGCCGTCTACTTCGTTTATGATGCGGCGAGAGACGTTTTCTAGCAGATCGTAAGGTAGGTGTGAGAAGCTGGCCGTCATGCCGTCGCTAGCGTCCACTACGCGTATGCACACGGCGTTTTCGTAGGTGCGGTTATCGCCCATGACGCCCACGGAATGCACGTTTAGCAGTACGCAAAACGCCTGCCACGTTTTGTTGTACCAGCCGCTTGATTTTAGCTCGTCGCGCAGGATCACGTCGGCTTTGCGTAGTAGCTCAAGGCTTGGCATATTTACCTCGCCCATTATGCGGATCGCAAGACCAGGTCCAGGGAATGGATGGCGAAACACGAGCTCTCGCGAAAGGCCAAGCTCGAGACCTAGCTGGCGTACTTCGTCTTTAAAAATTTCTCTTAAAGGCTCGATTAGCTCAAAGCTCATCCAATCAGGCAGCCCGCCCACGTTGTGGTGGCTTTTGATCGTCTTGCTAGATCCCACGACCGAGCTTTCGATGATGTCGGTATAAAGCGTGCCTTGGGCTAAAAATTTAACGTTATCGTGCTTTTTGGCCTCTTTTTCAAAAATTTCGATGAAAGTTTCGCCGATGATCTTGCGTTTTTTTTCTGGATCGGTTACGCCTGCTAGCCTTTCTAGGAAAGTTTTACTCGCGTCTATGCTAACTAGCTCCACGCCAAGCTTTGTTCTAAAGGTCGCCTCGACCTGCTCGCGCTCGCCAGTTCTAAGTAGCCCGTTATCGACGAAAACCAGGATCAAATTTTGCGGTATCGCAGCGGCTAAAAGCGCAGCGGTAACGGAGCTATCCACGCCTCCGCTAACGGCGCAAAGGACTTTTTTGTTGCCGACGGTTTCTTTGATCTTAGCGATCTGGGTTTTAGCAAAGCCGCCCATATTCCACGTGCTTTCGCAGCCGCAGATATATTTGGCGAAATTTTTTAAAATTTGAGTGCCAAACTCGCTGTGCTGCACCTCCGGGTGAAACTGCAACGCGTAAAATTTGCGCTTTTCGTCGCCGAATACGCAGTAAGGCGAATTTTCGCTCGTCGCGATCGCCTCAAAGCCGTTTGGCAAATTTTTTACGAGGTCGGAGTGGCTCATCCAGACGGTTTGCTTTTCGGGCGTATCAGTAAAGAGCGGATGAGATTTTAGAGCGTTTAGGCTTGCCTTGCCGTACTCTTTGTGAGAGGCAGGAGCAACTTCGGCGCCGAATTTATGCGCCAAAAGCTGCATGCCGTAGCAAATACCCAAAATCGGCAGCTTTAGCTTAAAAACGCCCTCATCGCAAAAATATGCATCCGGAGCATAAACACTAGCAGGACCGCCGCTTAGGATTATGCCTTTTGGTTTTTTTGCTTTGATCTCCTCGACCTTAGCGTTAAAAGGCAAAATCTCGGTATAAACACCTTGCTCGCGTAGGCGTCTAGCGATTAGTTGGGTGTATTGCGAGCCAAAATCCAAAACTATTATCGTGTTATTCATGATTGCCCTTTAAAAATATAAATGAAAAATTTCAAACTGTATGTACCAGATCACGACCGATACGATATAGCCAGCAACCACGGTCCAAGCGTATTTCATATGCGCGCCGAATGTATATATGCCCTTTAGTTTACCCATTACGCCAACGCCCGCAGCAGAACCAAAACTTATCATCGAGCCGCCGATACCGGCAGTCAAGGTAACTAGCAGCCACTGGCTTAAATTTTCGCCCACGTCCGCGCCCATCATAGGATTTGCTTTTAGCACGGCAGACATAACAGGAACGTTATCCACGATAGCGGACAGGAAGCCGACGCCGATATTTACAGCAGTGGCGCCAAATTTATCATAAAGCGAAACAGCGTAGTTTAAAAATCCGACGAAGTGTAGCGCGCCGACGGCCGCAAGGATACCGAAAAAGAATAAAAGCGTGTTGTTTTCGATCTTTGACATATAGTGAAAGACATGCATAGGCTCTTCGTTTTTGTTTGTTTTTTTGTAGATGTAGGTGTAGATGCTAAGAAGCGAGAAGCCAAACATCATGCCCCACATCGCAGGTAGGTGGAAAAGCTGATGCATCATAACAGCCGAAAATATAGTAAATGCACCAAGGCCGATAACGACCTTACCGCCTTTTTTGATGGTTACTTTAGGCTCTGCGGCCGGGTCAAAGTGCGGGCTCCCAGCGGGCACGACACGCACTAGCAAAAACGCCGTAACAAGCCAGCCGATAAATGAAGCAGGGAAAAGCGCGAAAAAGTCGATAAAAGGAGCCTTGCCCGCAGCCCACGCCATCAGAGTCGTGATATCGCCAAACGGACTCCATGCGCCGCCTGCGTTTGCTGCTACTACGATGTTTATCGCACCTGCGACTAGGAAATTCGTGTTGTTCTTATCTATCGTTAAAAGTACAGTGGAGAGGATAAGAGCGGTAGTTAGGTTATCTGCGACAGGGCTAATGAAAAACGCCAAAACGCCCGTTAGCCAAAAGAGTCTTTTGTATGTATAGCCCTTTGAGACGAGGTTGTATTTTAGCGCGTTAAATACGTCACGCTCGATGAGCGCCTCGATATAGGTCATAGCTACCATGAGGAAAAATACGATCTGCGAAATCTCTAAAATTAGGTGATTTACCTCATTTTGCAACAAATGCATGTCTAGGCCGTTTGCCAGCATATAAAAGCCGATGAGCAAAAACATAAAAGTGCCGATAAATATGGCCGGCTTAGCCTTATCGATGTGAAAATTTTCCTCCGTAGCGATGAAAAAATATCCCACGACGAAAATGATGAGGCTCGCGATACCCACCCACGTAGTCGTTAAATTTAAAGCCTCGCCCGCAGCGTCGCCGCTACCGAAGGCCAAAGCGAAAAACAGACTCAAAAGTCCGACGATCTTCATTTGTTCTCCTTGATTTATAGTTTATTTATCTTTTCGGTTTTACTGTTTGAGGGCTCGGACGGCGCTTCGTAGAACGGATCACCCTTGTGGCCGCAACCTGCTATAAAAATTAACAAAAAAAATGCTAAAATCGCCCTATGAAAGACGCTAAGACTATTATTCGACATATTGTTGATAATCCTTTTTATAAAGAGTTAAAAAACCGTAGCGAATGCGGAGAATTTTTACAGCTTTTAAGCCTAAATCATCGCAGGCTCATCGCCTTTTGCTACGAGAAAAACGGCATTTTGTTTTTCGCCCTGTTTCATCCGCTAGGACTTCAGGAATTAAAAAGCGATAGTAGTATAAAAATGTTAAAAGGCTTATTAAAAATCTATTCTAGCGTAAATTTTGACAGCAGGCTCGCTCGCGTGACGGACGTTAAATTTTTTGTGACAAAGCATTTAAAATTTAAAAAAGCGACCGACCCATACGAAAAAAAGCGAATTTTTACCTACGCCGAGCCTGCTAAAGGCGAGTTTATAAATTTAGCCAAAAGCGAGCGGATTTTTGAGGGATTTGAAAAAATTCGCATTGCCATAAAGCAAAATTTAGCCAAAGAATCAAGCGGGGCGCGATGAAGCAAGATAAAATAGAGCGAAATTTAGGCGCAGAGCACGCAAGCGCAGGGCTTTTAATTTATAAAAACTATATGGTGCAAACCTCGTCAAATTTAACCTTGCAAAGCAAAAGCTCAAATTTACTAGCGGGAGCTAAAATTTGCTAATCGACGAGATCCGCTCGCTACCTGCCCAGCCCGGCGTTTATCAGTATTTCGACAAGGCCGGCAAGCTGCTTTACGTCGGCAAGGCTAAAATTTTAAAAAACCGCGTCAAAAGCTACTTTTCATTTACGCCCGAGCTCGCCCCCTCGCCCAAGGTCAGCCCGCGCATACACAAGATGATCAGCGAGGCCGTACACCTCGAGTATATCGTTACTCCCAGCGAAGCCGACGCGCTGATACTGGAAAATTCCTTCATCAAGCAGCTAAGGCCCAAATACAACATCTTGCTGCGCGACGATAAGACTTATCCCTACATCTACGTAAATTTAGACGAGGATTTCCCGCGCTTTGAGATCACGCGCAAGATTGTCCGAGGCAAAAACGTTAAGTATTTTGGCCCCTATTTTCGCGGCGCGCGCGAGCTTTTAGATGCGCTAAGGCTAAGCTTTAAACTCGTGCAAAGCAAAAGCGCGCTCAAAGCCACGGGCGCATATCTACCTTATCAGATCGGCTACTCCGAGGCTCCGCTCATCAGCAAAATTTCGCCCGCAGACTACGCCAAGGTCGTAGAGGGCGCGATCGCGGCGCTAAACAATCCGCTTTCTATGCTGCCAAAGCTCGTAAATTTGATGAATAAATACGCCCAAAACGAAAACTACGAGCAAGCCGCCCTCGTGCGCGATAAGATCAGCGCCATCAAAGACCTAGACGTCAAAATCGAGGTCGATCTGGCTAAACTTGAGGACTTTGAGGTTTTTGCCGTGGGCGCGGAGCAAAATTTGCTTTGCGCGGTGCGTTTTAGCGTGCACGGCGGCAAAATCAGCGGCGTGTATCAAAATATCACGAACACCAAAATGAGCTCGCAAGGCGACCTAAACGACGCCTACAAGCAAATCGTCCTAGAGAGCTTTCCAGCCGGCGCGCCAGTCGTGAGTGCGAAAATTTACGTACTAGAAGCCTTTGAGGACGCAAGTCTAGTAGAGGAGATCTTGACCGCTCGCCACGGCCGCAAATTTAGCATCTCCGTGCCTAAAATCGGCGAGAAAAAGCGCATTTGCGAAATGGCGCTAACAAACGCGCAGGTCTTTATCCAAAAGTACCTAAAAACCCACGACGACGCGTTTTTGGACGAGCTAAAGGAGTATTTCGGCCTAGCCTGCGCGCCGTACGCTATCGAGACTTTCGACAACTCGCATATGTTCGGTGCGGCCGCGGTCGGCGCGATGGTGCGCTTTGAGCACGGAAGCTTCGCCAAAGAGCACTACCGCCACATGCACCTCTCCCACGCAAACGACTACGATCAGATGCGCCAGATGCTCACAGAGCGCGCTTTGCGGTTTGACAAGCTTAGTCCGCCCGATCTGTGGCTCATCGACGGCGGTCAGGCGCTACTAGACCTCGCCTCGGACATCATCGCTAGCAGCGGCGCAAACGTCGATATACTCGCCATATCAAAAGAAAAAATAGATGCCAAAGCCCACCGCGCAAAAGGCGGCGCGAGGGATAAAATTTACGCTCCGAGCGGCATATTTACTCTGCCAACGGGCGACAGACGGCTTCAGTTTTTTCAGCGCCTGCGCGACGAGGCGCACCGATTTGCGATCACCTTTCATCAAAAAACCAAGCGCAAGGAGGATCTGGGCGCTAGCAAGCTAGCAGACGCGGGCGTATCGGCGGGCAGTATCGCAAAGCTAGTTAAATTTTACGGTAGCTTTGAAGCGATAATGACCGCAACGAGCGAGGAAATAGAAAAGGTGACGAATAGGAGCGTAGCAGCCAAAATCGAGCAGCTAAAAGAGAGTGAAATTTGAAGCTTATTCTGTAAAATTTGCCCTGAAATTTGAGCCAAATTTGACGCATTTGTTTTCGTTAAATTTGAAAGCGTAAATTTTAACTCGCCGCGTTTGGGTAAATTTGGCAACAGTTATTTGCAAAAAGCCAGTCAAATTTGGCGTAAAACGCAGGCAAATTTGCGCGCTAACCCTAAAATTTACGCAAGCAATTACGTAGCGCAAATTTAAATTCCGCGTCGCCGCCAAGGTCTGCATCGGCAAATTTAGCGTTTCGCGGCTTTTTCTATCGCTTTTGCGGCTTCGCAGCCGTCGTTCCAGCCGTAAGCGCACGCCTTTTGTAGATAGTTTTTTGCGCTAGCTACGTCTTTTTCGCCAAGCATTGCGTTGTAGTAAAGCGCGCCGAGATTAAAGCACGACATCCCGTCTTTTGCCTCGCAGGCTTTGCGCCAGATTTCGCCCGCTTTTTGCGCGTCTTTTTTGACGCCGAGTCCCTGCTCGTAAAGCGAGCCTAAATTTGCGCAACCTAGCAGATAGCCGCTATCGCAGGCTTTTTTATAGAGCTTGGCAGCCTTTGGCGCGTCGGCCTTGACGCCCTCGCCTTTGCGGTAGGCGACGCCCAAATTTACGCAGGCGCGCACGTACTCCCCGTCGCACGCCTTTTTAAACAGCGCGAATGCCTTTTCGTAGTTTTTTCCCAGGTCGCACTCTTCAAGCTTGATGCCAATGTAGGCAAGGCCCAAGTTATCGCAACTCTCAAAATCGCCCGCGTCGCAACCTTTTTGAAGTCCGCTCGTATCGCACCCCACCGCATGTAAAGAAACCGCCGTAAAAACGGCTAAAAATATAAATTTATTCATCTTGTATTTTAACGTCAAATTTGACGCTCCGTTTTGTAACAAGCACAAATTTAAGCCCGAGCGACTGGGCAAATTTGACAAAATATTGCGCCCGTCAAAAGGCAAATTTGACCTGATTTTACGCCTTTTTGCCTTTTTTCTTGCCTTTGTCGCCAGGTTCTTCGCCTTTAAACCACCCTTTTATCTTGTCCAAAATTCCCTCGTCCTCTTCCTTGTCGTAGCTAGCTTTGCCGGCCTTGATGCCAAAGCTTTCTTGTAGCTGGTTTAGTAGAGAGATTTGCTCATCGCTTAGCTCTTTTGGCGTTTTTACGGAGATTTGCGCTACGAGCCTGCCGTATCTTTTGCTATTAACGTTTTTTACGCCAAGCCCGTCAAATACGAACTGCTGCTTGTCTTTTGCGCCGACTGGCAGTTTTAGCTCGGTCGTGCCCTTTAGCGTCGGGATCGTGATCGTCTCGCCCAAAATCGCCTGCGTGAAAAATACCGGAATCTCGATATAAACGTCGCTTTCGTGACGCACGAAATGCTCGTCGGCCTCAACCTCGATATGCACGTACAAATCGCCCCTGGCGCCGGTTGATGAGACGTTGCCCTTTTCGCTCACGCGCATGCGCATGCCGTCGTCGATGCCCTCGGGGATATTTACTTTGACGCTTTGGCGTTCTTCTTTGTAGCCGCTACCGCCACAATCAGAGCATCTATCCTTGACTGTTTCGCCCGTGCCGTTACAGTACGGACACTCCTGCACGAAGCTCATAAAGCCCCTTTGCTGCGATATCCGCCCCCTACCCTCGCAGTGCGGACATACGTGCGTTTTGCCGTCTTTCGAGCCGCTGCCTTTGCAGGTCTGGCACGGTTTTTTGATCGTAAAATCTATCTCTTTTTCGGCGCCGAACACCGCTTCGTTAAATTTGATCCTAAGAGCTATCTCTAGATCGAGCGGATATTTGTCGCTACTTCTTTTGCGGCTGCTTGCGCCAGAGCTAAATCCGCCGCCAAAAAACGAGTTAAATATGTCGCCCAAATCAAAATCCGCGCTAAATCCGCTAGAGCTAAAGCCGCCCCTGCCCTCAAGCCCGGCTTTGCCGTATCTATCGTATATCGCGCGCTTTTCCTCGTCGCCTAGCACCTGGTAGGCTTCGTTTACCTTTTTAAATTTTTCTTCCGCTTCTTTGTCGCCTTGGTTGCGGTCCGGGTGGTACTTTAGCGCTAGTTTTCTAAATGCTTTTTTTATGGTTTCAGAGTCGCTATTTTTGCTGATTTCTAAAATTTCGTAGTAGTCTATTTCCACAAAATCTCCTAAAATTTTTAAATTTAAAGGGCGATTTTATCTTATTATTTATAAAAATTCAAAGCGGGGAAGAATTTTAAACGAGGATAGTAAATTCGGAAAAAAATTTAACTTTTTTTGGTTATAATCATTTTCGTTAAATCTATTTGAAAGGCTTAAAATGATTAATGTTTTAATGATTGAAGACGATCCGGAATTCGCGCAAATCCTATCCGAGTACTTGAGCGATTTTAATATAAAAGTAACAAATTTCGAAGATCCTTATTTGGGACTAAGCGCCGGAGTGAAAAATTTCGACCTGCTCATCCTAGACCTCACTTTGCCAGGCATGGACGGCCTAGAAGTGTGCAAAGAGATCCGTAGCAAATACAACATCCCTATCATCATCTCTTCTGCTCGCAGCGACATCAGCGACAAGGTCGTGGGCCTGCAGCTAGGCGCAGACGACTATCTACCAAAACCGTACGATCCAAAGGAAATGTACGCGCGCATCATGAGCCTAATCCGCCGCTACAAAAAGACCAACGAAGTGCAAGAAGAGGTCGTTGATACGCTATTTAGGATAGACGAGCGCAGACACGAAATCTACTACAACAACGAAAGCCTAACGCTAACGCCGGCAGAGTATGAGATCTTGAGCTACCTTATCAAGCAGCACAGCTTTTCAGTCTCTCGTGAGCAGCTAGTTTATAACTGCAAAAGCCTAAAAGACAAGGACTCAAAGAGCCTAGACGTCATCATCGGCAGACTAAGAACCAAGATCGGCGACAGCTCAAAAGCGCCTAAACATATATTTTCGGTACGCGGAATAGGCTATAAACTCATAGGATGAGATACTCCTTAACCACGAAGATTTCGGTAGTTTTCGCGCTAGCGTTTTCGCTTGTTTGTATCTTATTCTACACGTTTGCGAGCATACAGCTAGATAACGCGCTAGAAAAGATAAAAAACAAGCAGCTAAACGCGATAAACTACCTCATCGCTTCATACGAAAAGTCAAATCCGCCTAGCGATTTGACTAATTATTTTAGAAATTTCGGCCTAACCTACGTCAAAAGCGATAAAACCGTCGCAAACGTCATCAGCACGGGCAAGACGGTCTTTGCCAAACAAACACAGCTAGGACTCTTTCAGTCGCTGCTTTTTCAGGATAGTTTATATCTGCAGATCAAAAATCCTTCGTTTCAAATTTTACTCGAAAGCGACGATACGAAAAACATAAACGACCCGATTTGGGTGGGTTTTATCCTCACGACGGCGCTTCTTGTATCGCTTTACGTTTCGGTGATGAAGTCGCTAATGCCGCTTAAAAAACTAAGCTCGGATATCAGGAAATTTGGCGCGGGAAACATGGACGTAAATATCGCCAAGCCCGACTCCGACGACGAGATAGCCAAGGTCGCGATAGAATTTGACGCCGCAGCTAGCAAGATCAGGGAGCTTTTGCGCTCTAGACAGCTGTTTTTACGCACGATTATGCACGAGCTAAAAACGCCGATCGGCAAGGGCCGCATAGTCTCTGAGATGGTGCAAAATCCTACGCACAAAACCCGCTTGATAGCGATATTTGAGCGCCTAGATATGCTCATAAATGAGTTTGGCAAGATCGAGCAGCTGCTATCCAAAAACTACGCACTAAACTATCAGGAGTCGTACTTTTCAAACATCCTTGACCAAGCGCGCGACATGCTGATGCTAGATAAATTTGAAGAAAAAGTGAGCGTAGATATCCGCCGAGATATTTTGCTGCGCGTGGATTTCGGGCTCTTTTCGCTCGCGATCAAAAACCTCATAGATAACGCCCTAAAATACGCCGACGACAAAAAGGCGCAGGTTATCTGCGACATAGACGGCATAGTCGTGAGAAATCTAGGTCAACCGCTACAAAATCCTATCGAGTACTACATGCAAGCCTTTATCCGCGAAAAGGGCAGCAAAAGCAGCGGCATGGGGCTAGGCCTCTACATCATCGACCACATCTGTCGTATGCACAAATTTAGCCTAAAATACTCCTACGAAGACGGCTACCACGCATTTAAAATTTGCACCAATCCAAAGGAAAGCGTTGAAAAAAGGGCTTGAGAAATTTAACGAGCTCGTAGCGGCCTTTGAGCGGCTACCGGGCGTTGGCAAAAAGTCCGCCCAGCGCTACGCCTATCACGTCTGCCTAAAGGATAGCTTCGGCGGACTAAAGCTCGCTCAAAGCATCGAGGACGCCGTGAGATTTACGGGCAAATGCCAAATTTGCGGCGGGCTTAGCGAGGACGAGATTTGCGACATTTGCAGCGACGAGGCGCGAGATAAAGAGCTGCTGGCCGTCGTAGAAAGCCCAAAAGATATCCTAGTTTTTGAGCAAAGCGCGATCTACCGCGGGCGCTATTTCGTACTCGAGGAGATAACGCCGGAGCAAACCGAAAAACTACGCGATGTCATCCGCCAAAACGGCGTAACCGAGATTATTTTTGCACTAACGCCCGGGCTTAGCAGCGATGCGGTGATGGTGTTTATCGAGGATAAGCTAAGCGATTTGGGCGTTAAATTTAGCAAGATAGCTCAAGGCGTACCTACGGGCGTAAATCTCGAGAACATCGATCTTCTATCGCTTATGAAAGCGCTTGATAGCAGAACTGAGCTGTAAATTTAACTCAAGCGCGTGAAGCTTTTTATAAATTCGCTCGAATTCAAATTTAAGACTATGCAAGCAAATTTGACGCCGTATTTCACACAGGCACCTCCTCAAATTTAACCCATTACCAAAGCTAGTTAAATTTAGCACGCAGTCCGAAAATAAAATTTGATATATAACAAAGAACAAAAAGAGAAATTTACGACCCGAAGGCCGTAAATTTAAGCCGCCCAAAACGAGCGAGAGAAGTTACTTCGTAGTTTTTTGGATATACGAGAACTCGGAAATCTTCGTCCACTCGCGAGCTTTAGCCAAAAACGCTCTTTGAGAGTCCAAAATCTCCTTAAATAGCGGATCTTTCGCCGCCTCTTCGTCTAGGATCTCGTCGCTTGCTTTTCTAAGCGCGTCCATGACATCTTGTGGAAACGAGCGAACCTCGATATCAGGATACTCGGCTTTCATCTTCGCCCAGTACTCGGCGTTATCAAAGAACGAGCGGCTATTTAGCATGCTAGCTACCTCGTTAGCCGCGGCCTCGATCACGGCCTGAAGGTCGGCAGGTAGCTTCTCGTAGGTCTTTTTGTTTACGAAAAACTGAGTCTGACCGCTCGGCTCTTGCCAGCCCGTGTAGTAGTATTTAGCGATCTTGTGAAAGCCTAAGCCCATATCAAACGCAGGGCTCACCCACTCGACCGAGTCGATCGTGCCCATCTCTAGAGCCATGTATAGCTCGCCAGTTGGGATAGTGTTTATCGTAGCTCCCACGCGCGCCATAACCTCGCCGCCAAAGCCGGGGATCCTGATCTTTAGGCCTTTTAGATCATCTATGCTTTTGATCTCTTTTTTAAACCAGCCACCCATTTGCGTGCCGGTATCCCCCGCAAGGAAAACTTTGATATTGTATTTGTCGTAAACTTTTTCCTCTAGCTGCTTGCCGCCGCCGAATTCATACCAAGCGCGAAGCTCGGTCGCGGTCATACCAAAAGGTACGGCGGTAAAAAACATAGTATTTGCATCCTTGCCCTTGTAGTAGTAAGACGCCGTGTAGCCGATATCGTACTGGCCGCCTTTTACGAAGTCTAGGATACCAAACGGGGATTTGTGCTTAGAGGGATAGTCTATCCTTACCTCTAGTCTGCCATCGCTTAGCGTCTCGACGACGCGCTTAAATTCTTTCGCCGCATCGCCCAAAACAGGCGTAGTGCCCTCCCAAGTACTAGCTAGCTTTAGCTTATAGGTTTTGTCCGCCGCGTTCGCGCTTAGCGCTAAACCGAAAGCAGCCAAAACCGCTAAAAACTTTTTCATTTTTGCTCCTTAAAATAAATTGGCCGATTATACTTATTTTTTTTAAAAATTTGGTAAAATTGCGCAAAAAAGGGGCATCTATGAATAAAAAAACCAAAATCCTAGCCACGGTCGGACCGGCCAGCGAATCCATAGAGGTTATGGAGCAATTAGTTTTAGCAGGAGTTAATGCTTTTAGGCTAAATTTTAGCCACGGCACGCACGAATACCATAAATCAAATATCGATAAAATCAGGCAAGTAGAGGCGAAACTCGGGCGAAAAATAGGCATATTTCAGGATATCTGCGGCCCTAAAATAAGAGTCGGCAAGCTAAATGAGAGCAAATTTAAACTAAAAGTCGGCGATACGCTAATCTTCGTAAAAGATGAAATAATCGGCGAGCAAATAGACGAAAATCGCTATAAGCTCTGCATAAACCAGCCTCAAATTTTAGCCGCGCTAAAAACAGGCGAGTACATATATCTATGCGACGGACAGATCCGCGCTAGGATCGTAAACGCAAGCGCCCAAAAAGTAGAAGCCGTAGTGGAAAACGACGGAGTGCTTCGCTCTAATAAGGGCGTAAATTTTCCAAATACCAAGCTAAATATCGAGGTTATAACGCCAAAAGATTTAAAAGATTTGGAATTTGGCGCAAAAAACGGCGTGCATTTCGTCGCGATCTCTTTCGTACAAAACGCAAACGATATAAAAAAAGCTAGAGAGATACTAAAGGGCTTTGGCTCCAAAGCTCAAATTTACGCCAAAATAGAAAAATTTGACGCCGTGGAGAATATCGACGAGATCATTGAGGCCAGCGACGGTGTGATGGTTGCTCGCGGAGATCTGGGTATCGAGGTACCCTACTACAAGGTGCCGACGATCCAAAAGCTCATCATCAAAAAAGCAAACGAAGCAGTTAAGCCAGTCATCACCGCTACGCAGATGATGCTAAGCATGGCCGAGCACGAGACGGCTACTAGAGCCGAGATCAGCGACGTGGCAAATGCCGTACTAGACGGCACCGACGTAGTCATGCTAAGCGAAGAAAGCGCGGTCGGCATAAATCCCGTTGCCGTCGTGGAAGCGATGAGCAACACCATAATCCAAACGCAGCAAATTTACCCTTTTAACAAATTTGATTTTGACCGCTACGATGACACGGACATGATGGCATCTAGCACAGCTAGGCTCGCCTCGGCGCTAAAAGTAGACGGCATAATCGCGCTAACCTCATCGGGCGGCTCGGCAGCAAAACTAGCCAGATACCGCACCGACATAGATATCATCGCCATAACGCACAACGAGCAGGCCGCATATAGGCTGACTCTTTGCTGGGGTATAACGGCGGCGTTCGTGATAGAAAAGGAAGAAAGACTGCATACGCTGATGGCTAAATCGATCAAAGCAGCAGTCGAAAAAGGCTATATAAAAGACGACAAAAGCTACATCATGACCGCTGGCTATCCGACGGGAGTGGCGGGCAGCTCGGATCTGATCAGGATTTTAAGAAAAGCTCAGATAGATTATTATCTAGAAGAAGCCGATAAATAAAGGGCTTTTCGCATCGAGGCTTCGATTTTGGCCTCGTCAAGCGAGTCCTCAAAAAATAAATTTAACGCCTTTACCGCCTGAAAAAGTAGCATCTCAGCGCCGTCTTTATGCGCGAGCCCGCTAGCGGCGGCTAAATTTAAAAAAGGCGTTTTTTTGCCGTAAATAACGTCAAAGGCAAATTTGCTTTCATCAAAAATCGGGCGCAAAATCTCGATCGGTGCAGGCAAATTTTCGTCTTTTAGTCCTGCCGAGGTTGTATTTACGACGAGATCAAATTTGCCGCCATTAAATTTGCCAGAATTCGCCCAGCTAAATTTTTCAATTTCAGCAAAATTTGCCAGCCTCTCCTCGCTTCTATTTAGCACGCAAACTCGCACACCGCGGCTTTTTAGCGCATATGCGACCGCTCTAGCCGTTCCGCCGGCACCCAAAACCAGAGCTGAATTTATATGTCCAAAACATTCTATCGCTCGTAAAAACCCGGGCGCATCGGTATTGTAGCCGTAAATTTTATCGCTGCGAGATACGAGGGTATTTACGGAGCCGATTTTAGCAGCCGTTTCGTCTGGAGCGTCGCACTGCGCGAGAGCAGCTTCTTTGTGAGGTACTGTGACGTTTGCGCCACTTAGTTTTAGTTCTTTAAATTTAGAGATGAGTTGCGAGCCGTCTGAGAGCTCGTAGCGAGTATAGAGAGCTTCGCGAGATAGACCCAGCTCGCCGAGAGCTAGGTTATGTAGCCTCGGCGAAACGGAGTGGGATATAGGGTTGCCAAAAACGGCAAAAACCATCATTTTATATTTACGATAAAGGCGTTTGGAGCAGCGCTTTGCTTGATTTTAGCAAGCTCGCTTTTTAACTGCTCGCCGCTATAAGGGCCGACTAGCACCTTGATGATTTCATTGCCGTTTACATTCGTCCTATATAGCTTATAGGCGTATCCTGCGGCTTTTAGTTTGCCAAGCTCGGGCGCTTTTTCGTTAAAGTGCTTTACTGCAAAAACCTGTATGTAGCTACCGCTATGAGCATCGCCGCCGCTAGCTGCAGGAGCTTGTTTGACAGGCTTTTGTTTTGCCTGTTTTTCTTTAGCTGCATCGTTTTTAGGCTGTTTTGCGGCTTTTTCTTGCTTAGGCTCTTTTTGTTTTACTACGTTTACGTGCTGCTTAGGTTCGGCTTTTGGTTCGCTTGGCTGAGCGCTTGGAGCGTCATTTTGCTTTAAAGCACCTTGTATAGCAGAGGACTCGATCGGCGTAGGAGCTGGCGCGCCTGCATCTTGCTGCCTTTTATCCTCTTTTTCCTTAAGCGCTTTTACCATATCCTCAAAGCTATCTTGGCCTTTGTTTTCAGGCACGATAGGTACCTGCTCAAAGGCAGGATTAGGCTGCTGGGCCTGAGGCTCGGACGGCGGCGGAGCGACTGGAGGGACGCTACCTTGCGCTACTTGCGGCGCAGGCTCGCTAGGCGGCGTAGCAGGTACACTCACTTGCTGCGGGATGCTTCGCGTATTGTCCGGCTCAGGCGGCAAAACCAGCCTAGAATCCGTTTGCGCAATCTGATCGTTAGTTTCGGAGGAATTTAAAAATTTCATCACGATGAGAACAGCTAAAAAGATGATGACGAAAACTGCGACGAGGATGAGTATCCTCTTAACGCTTTTGCTCTTTTTATCCTCGTTGTTATCAAGCATGATGTCTCTTAGCTCGTTATATTCCATTTTCACTCCTTACATATGTTTTGACCAGCTTGCGCCGCGCTCTTTTTGATAGACCTTATACGGCAACGTCAAGATGTTAAATTCTTTCGGTAGCTCCATCGTCGGAAACACTCTCCACTCTTTAACCAAACGCGAACTAAGCAACATAGATAGTTTATTTGCTATCTGATAGCCCTCATTTAGCGTCGTATGCCCCTTGTGTACATAAAGGTGCAAGTGCCCCGGCGTCTTGCTCTCGTAGGCGGTAAAATTTATAAACCCCTCCTCGCGGAGCAAAAGCTGAGCACGGTGCCAAAAGCGCTCAGGCATCCTACCGTTGTAGTCAAAGACAATATTTTCGACCTTGTCGCCAGGCAGTATTAGCGAGTGCGCGACGGTGATTTTACCCTCGTCGTGGTCTTTTATCACCTGATAGCTTAGAGGCTCGTTTATGAGCTCAAATTTATTAAAAAACGTCCGCCCTTTATACTCGATCTTGCTTACGATACTGTCGCGTTTGATCCAGTAGTGGCTCGTGTTCATTTTGATTAGCGCGGTGTCTATGCTCTGCATCAATAAGTCGCCCTATCGTAGATAATAAATTTGCTCGCAAGCTCTTTTAGCTCGGCTTTTACCTTGCTTTGAAGCTCGGCATTATTGATATCGCTTAGTACGTCGGCGATTTTATTTGCGATGATCTCAAATTCCGCCTCTTTCATGCCGCGAGCCGTAAGCGCCGGGCTTCCGATGCGGATACCGCTTGTGATAAACGGGCTTCTAGTTTCGCCTGGAACCGTATTTTTATTTACCGTTATGCCGGCATTTCCAAGGGCGATGTCAGCGTCTTTACCGCTAAATTCGCGGTTTAAAAAGCTCATTAAAACTAGATGGTTATCGGTACCGCCGCTAACTAGATCAAAGCCGCGTTTTACTAAAATTTCGGCTAGTTTTTTGATATTTGCCTTAACTTGCTTGGCGTAAATTTTCCACTCAGGACTTAGGTTGTGTTTAAAGCCTACCGCCTTTGCTGCGATGACGTGAACTAGCGGGCCGCCCTGGATGCCCGGAAAGATGGACGAATTTATCTTTTTAGCGTACTCTTCGTTATTTGTCATGATGATACCGCCGCGAGGTCCGCGAAGCGTCTTGTGCGTAGTCGAGCTTACCACGTCGCAGTGCGGGAACGGACTCTGATGCTCACCTGCGACTACTAGTCCCGCGATGTGCGCTACGTCTGCAAAGAGTATAGCGCCTACTGCGTCGGCGATCTCGCGGAATTTCTTAAATTCGATCTCGCGCGTATATGCGCTAGCGCCGCATACAATCATCTTTGGCTTTACGATTTGCGCGATTTCCATCACTTTGTCGTAGTTTATGCGTCCGTCAAGCTCCACGCCGTAAAAGAAACTCTCATATATCTTGCCAGAGCTGCTTACTTTTGCGCCGTGAGTTAGGTGTCCGCCGTGGCTTAGATCCATGCCTAAAATTTTATCACCCGGATTTAAAAGTGCGCCGTAAACGCCCTGGTTTGCCTGCGAACCTGAGTTTGGCTGTACGTTTGCAAATTCGCATCCGAAAAGCTCTTTGCAGCGATCTATCGCTAGCTGCTCGATCTGATCGACGTATTCGCAGCCGCCGTAGTATCGTTTGCCGGGATACCCTTCCGCGTATTTATTGGTTAGGACTGAACCCATTACTTCCATTACTTCAGGGTAGGTAAAATTTTCGCTCGCGATCATCTCGAGGTGGTCGCATTGGCGTTTTAGTTCTAAATTTACTAAATCAAAAATTTCTTTATCGTAACTTTGCAAACTCATTAATTCTCCTTGGTTTCGTTTTTTTGCGGTCTCATCGCCGGGAAGAGTACCACGTCGCGGATAGATTTTTTATTAGTCAGTAGCATCACGAGCCTATCTATGCCGATACCCTGCCCGGCTGTTGGAGGCATCGCGTAGCCAAGAGCCCTCACGTAGTCCTCGTCCATCTCGTGAGCTTCATCGTCTCCTGCATTTTTAGCTTCGATTTGCGAAGCGAAGCGGCCGTATTGATCGATCGGGTCGTTTAGCTCGTTAAAGCCGTTAGCTAGCTCGCGTCCTGCGATAAACAGCTCAAATCTCTCCGCGATATCGGGGTTTGCATCGCTTCTGCGAGAAAGCGGGCTGATCGAAATCGGATAGTCGATGATAAACGTCGGATCGGTTAGTTTGCTCTCTACGTAGTTATCAAAAAGCTCGGCTTGTAAATGCCCCAAATCAAGCTTAGCATTTGCCTCAAAGCCGTCCGATTTAAGCTTGGCCAAAATTTTATCCTTATCGCCGATGATCGCTTCGTCTAGGCCGCCGATTTCTGCGAGCGCTTTTTTGTAGCTTATGCGCTTAAACGGCTTGCTAAAATCTATCTGCATACCGTCAAATTCGATGATTTTGGGCATATCGAGTTTATCGAGAAGCACGTTAAATAGCTCCTCGGTTAGTCCCATCAAATCGTGATAAGTATGCCACGCCCAGTAAAACTCGATGCTTGTAAATTCTGGATTGTGCGTTAAATCCATACCTTCGTTGCGGAAATTTCTATTCATCTCGTAAACGGCATCAAAACCGCCCACTATGAGCCGCTTTAGATAAAGCTCGGGTGCTATGCGTAAAAATCTCTCCACGCCAAGCGCATTGTGATACGTGACGAAAGGCTTAGCGTTCGCTCCGCCAGGGATCGGGTGCATCATCGGAGTCTCGACCTCCAAAAAGCCCTTATCCTCGAAAAATCTGCGAATCGTGCTAACGATAACCGAGCGGCGCTTAAAATCAGCCCTAACCTCGGGATTCATTATCATATCGAGGTATCTTTGGCGGTATCTAGTCTCGATGTCGGTTAGTCCGTGAAATTTCTCCGGAAGCGGCGAAATGGCCTTTGACGCTAAAGTTAGCTCGCTAACGTGCATAGAAAATTCGCCCGTTCGCGTGACGAAAGCATACCCGCGCACGTATATAATGTCGCCTACTTCGATATTTTTCTTTACAACCTTAAACCAATCAGGATCAAGTGTCTTATTACTAAAGTAAATTTGGAGATTGCCGTCCTCATCCTCGATATTGGCAAATATCGCTTTGCCCGCATCCCTGATGAGCTTTACGCGTCCGGCGAGGCTTACTAGCTGGCCTTCGGCGCTCTTTTCTTCGGTGTCTATTATATGTTTAAATTTGAGCCTAAATTTAGTTATATCCATATCGCGACGCAAAAAATGCGGATATGGATTTATACCGGCATCTCTTAGCTCGTTTGCGGTCTCTAGCCTCTGGATCTCCAGTTGATTTTCAAATATCACTTGCCGCCCTTTGCCTCTTTGGCATTGCACTCTTTGCACACTCCGTAAAGCTGCATCATGTGTCCGGTTAGCTTAAAGCCATGCTCTTTTGCGATATTTGCTTGTCTTTTTTCTATGGTTGCGTCTTCAAATTCGATGATAGTTCCGCATCTGCGGCATATCATGTGATCGTGGTGAGGCTTAGTTGCGAGCTCAAATTTTTTACCCTGCGAGCCAAAGCTGATGGAGGTTACCATCTCGGCTTCTTCGAGTAAATTTAGCGTCCTATAAACGGTCGCGATGCCGACGTTTAAGTCAGGATAGGTCTCTTTGATGAAAAAATAAAGTCTCTCCGGGGTGAAGTGCTCGTCGTTATTGTAGAGCGTTTTTAGTAGAACTTCTCGCTGTTGCGTGTATTTTAGCCCGTTGTCTCTCAAAATTTTTTTAAATTTCTCAAGAAGCGCGTCATATTCTAAATTCTCAATCATTATTTGTACTCCTTAATCGTCGAGTTTATCTCTAAATTTGGCCTTTGCTCCTGCATAGAGGCATCAAACGGCGTTTCGATATTTCCCACGCCGCCTGATATGCCTTTTACGTTAACATTCATTATCCATTTGCCAGTGTCCAGCAAAATCGGATACAGTTTACTTCCCCTAAAATACGGCTCTATTTTGTTGTTTAAAACTTGAATATTTGAAATAGTCACTATCAAAACCGCAAAAACTAGGAAAATTTTAGCGCTTCCGATGACAAATCCGCCCATTTTATCCAAAAATCCAAGTCCGCTTAACCCTACTAATCTCGATAAAAATGCGCCGATACCCAAGCAAAGTATCCAGAATACGATAAGCGTCGTTAAAAATCCAGCAAAAAACAGAATAGAATCACCCTCTATTTTATAAACATTATCGCTTATTAGATGACCGACCCTAATACCGAATCTACTAGCCACCACGATACCGCCGATTAGACCGATGAGGCCAAATATTTCCTTTATCAGTCCACTTATCACGCCTTTTATACCCAGTATCAAAACCAATGAAACGACGACTACGTCAAATAGAGTAACAAAATCCATTACATACCTAACAATGGCGCGAGTTCTTGCTGATTGGTTGAATATCTCATCGCCATTTCTTTCGTGATTTGATTTGCTCTAATAGCTTTCATTAAGGACTGCGTTTGCGTCATCATGCCGGTTACTTGTTGGTTTAGCTGCATTTGGGAGTAAATTTGATGCACCTTGTTTTCTCGAATAAGGTTTGCGATAGCATTATTATTTATCAATATCTCATGTATAGCAAGCCGTCCGCTACCGATTTTAGGAAGTAAGCTTTGCGATATAACCGCCGTTAACGAAACCGAGAGCATATTTCGCACCTGAAGCTGCTCGCCACCCTCAAAGCTATCTATGATACGGTTGATAGTCTGAATAGCCGAGTTTGTGTGCAGCGTGCCAAATACCAAGTGGCCAGTCTCTGCTGCCGTAATAGCCGTAGATATCGTTTCTCTATCTCGAAGCTCGCCCACCAAAATAATATCAGGGTCTTCACGAAGTGCGCTTTTGAGCGCCTTGGCATAAGACTTGGTATCCACGCCGACGTTTCTATGAGAAAAAAGACCTTTTTTATTCGTATGTACGAACTCGACAGGATCTTCTACGGTAATAATATGCTTTCTTTCATTTAAATTTATCTCGTTTAGCATCGCGGCAAGCGTCGTCGATTTACCGCTACCCGTAGGTCCGGTGACCAAAATTAGTCCCTTTTCGCGCTTTACCACTTCTTTAAAAATAGCAGGTGCTCTAAGGTCGTCAAGAGACGGAATATCTGTCGGAATAATACGAAATGCGGCAGCCAAATCGCCGTTCATAGTATAGTAATAGTTGCCTCTAAAACGTCCGACGCCGGGAAGCTCTATTGCGAAGTCAAGCTCCCTATTTTCCTCAAGATCGCTTTTTTGCACGTCGGTTATGAGCGCATAGCAGATATCTTGTATATCGTGCCCCTTTAGCACGCCGAGCTCAAGCGGCCTCAAGGTTCCGTCTATTCTGATCTGCGGCTCGCTTCTTGCAACAAGGTGCAAGTCACTGGCCTTATTGTGGACGACCGTTTTTAATAACGTCTCCAAGCTCACGTCTATTTTCTTGGGCTCTAAACTATCATTTTGAGTTTCTTGCCTTATTTGCTCCATATAAAATTTTCCTTATTCTATAATTTTCGGCACGACAAAGAAGTGTTCGCTACTCATCGGAGCGTTTTTAAGTATAGTTTCTATCACGTCAGAGCTCACTCTTACGTCTTCTCTTAACGGAGTTCCGCCCTCTCTGGAGCTTACTACCGCTTGAGAAGCGCTTAAATCAAGCTCGTCTAGTATACCTGCAAAGCTCAAAATTTCACTGAGTTGACCTTCGATTTCCCTTCGCTTGTCGCTCTCGACTTTGAGCGAACTAAGCTTTTCGAGTTTGGTTAATAAAGTATCGTCTATCTGCATAAAACCTCGTCAAATTTTTAAAATTTTCCGCATTATAACACAATTTGCCTTGATTTTTATGCTGTTTTATATTTATTATGCTACAATTACGAACTTTCAATAACTAAAATTTAAGGAACAAACTTGGCCATCAAAGATGATATTGATTCTATAAAGGAAGAGTTAAATACTCAAGAACAATTTTTAGAAAACATAATCAAAAGCGAAAGATTTTTTAAAAAATATAAAAAAATTATCATCGGTGCGCTCGCCTTAGGCGTGATCGGCGCGGCGGGATACTATATAAACGGCGCTTTGAAAGAAAAAGAGTTTAAAGCCGCAAACGCCGCATATGCAAAACTGATACTTAATCCAAAAGACGAGCAAGCAAAAGCCGAACTAAAACAAAAAGACGCCTCGCTTTACGCGCTTTACGAGTTTAAAAGAGCGGTTGACAACAACGACACAGACGCGCTAAAATCGCTAGCAAACGAGCAAATAGATCCGCTTTTAAAAGATATTGTAAAATCCCAGATAAACGAGCCTAGCGGTCAAATTTTGACTTCATATAAGGCCGTTGTTAGAGGGTATGAGCTAATGAAAGAAAATAAAATCGACGAAGCAAAAAACGAATTTAAAAAGGTTCCTTTAAATTCTCAGCTTCAATCCATCGTCAAAAATTTAGAACACTATCAAGGAAATGCAAAATGAGAAAATTTCAAGCTATTTTAGCGGCTGCACTCTGCGTCGCGGTACTCGGCGGATGCAGTACAAAAAGGCAGTATTTCGAACCGACCGATGTGCAAAATGAAAAAATTTCAGAAAACAGGCTGCCGGCGAGCATCGCGACGGCGAGCATAAACGGAGCGGTGCTAAAAAACGGTATGGCGATAACTAAAAACGGCCTACTCTCGCCCGAGATAAAGCTGCCAAAGGGTGCAACCTTGTTAAATTCCGCCGACGGTAAATTTATCAGCTCCGATTTGGATGGAAATTTGATCGTTGCAAACAGCTCAAACGAAATTTTATTTCAAAGAAGCTTCAATGAAGCAATCGTTTCAGCCGCTCTAGAAGATAATAAACTAGCCCTTTTAAGCGCGGGCAATGTCATATATCTCATCGACATTGCAACAAACGATACTTTGCTAGAGTTTGAAAGCTCAAACGTCTACGCCCAGGACTCTCGCGTCGCTGCGCCGTTATTTATGAGCTCGCTCGTTATATTTCCTACGCTTGACGGAAAGATCATGATCGCGGATAAAAACCAAGGCCGAATTTTACGTGACGTGGTCGTGAGTAGCGAGCAGTTTTTTAACAACATCATCTCGCTCAACGTCGTAAACGACACGATGATAGCTGCCACTGGCAAACGTATAGTCTCGATAAATCCCGAAAAAACGGTTTATTATAACGGCGAGATCAAAGACATCGTCATAAACGGCGAATATATATATATCTTGCTAAAAGACGGCAAAATCGTGCTTAGCGACCTAAATTTGAAACAAATCAAAGACGCATATTTTAAATTCGCCATCTTTTCAAGCGCCACCGTCTATAACGGCTCGCTTTATATAATGGAAAAAACAGGATATCTCATAAAGACAGATCTAGCGCTTGACAATGCCAAAATTTACGAGCTTTCAGACGAGGTCGAGAGTCAAATTTTCGCCGGTGTAAAAGAATTTTACTACGACGATTACAGTTTAGAGCTTAAATGACGAAACAAGAAATTTATCAAGTTCTGGAAGCCAAAAAGATTATCTTAAAAAATTTAAGCTGGACGGAGCTTGATAAATTTACTAAAAAAAAGACCCTTGCCGCACTCACGGGCGTTGATATGAAGGGCTTTTATACGCTTTTGTTTTTTCGCAGCGCAAAGGCTAGATTTTTAAGCAAAGAGTTTGAAACAATCAACGAAATAGCCAGCAAAATCGCCGAGCAAACGGGTATAAATTTTAAGAAAAAGGCTATTTTTTATAGCTCGGATATCTGCTCAAAAACCGTAAATTTGATGAAAGAAAACGGCTACAAATATGACTCTATGTGACGTAGGCAATACTAACGCCACCTTTTTTGAGGACGGCAAAATCACCAAAATCAAGCTTGAAAATTTTAAATATTTTAGAAGCGATGAGAAGATTTATTTTATCAGCGTAAACGACGAAGTAACCAAAAGGTTGCAAAATTCGCCCAGATTCGTAAATTTGGAGCCCTATTTTGAACTAGATACTATCTATAAAGGCCTTGGTATCGATCGCGTGGCTAGCTGCTATGCCGTAAAAAACGGCCTCATCATCGACGCCGGTAGTGCGATAACTATGGACGTTATGATGGACTCTATGCATCTTGGCGGCATAATAATGCCCGGCATCTCGCACCTTTTAAAAGCTTGCGAAACTATTTCGTCCAGACTTAAAATCTCGCTAAATTCGCAAATCGACCTCGATGCACTCCCGCAAAAAACGGCCGACGCGGTAAGCTACGGCATCATCAAACCGATCCTGCTTCTCATAGAAAATATGGCAAACGGCTCGAAAATCTACTTCACGGGCGGCGACGGCGAGTTTTTATCGCGCTTTTTTACCACGAGTATCTACGACCGCATGCTCGTATTTCGTGGGATGCAAAAACTAATCGAACAAAAAAAGGACATCTTATGCTAACGGTTGCTTTGCCAAAAGGCCGCATCGCCGACGAAACGCTCGCGATTTTTAGGAAAATTTTTCAAAGCTCGTTTGAGTTTGAGGATAGAAAACTGTTGATGAGCGAGGGCGATTTTAAATTTCTAATGGTTCGCAACCAAGATATCCCGACCTATGTCGTAAACGGCGCTGCAGATATCGGCGTGGTGGGCCTTGACGTACTTGAAGAGCATCGCCCCGACGTCGTGCGCCTACTTGATCTAAAGATCGGCAAATGCCGCGTCTGCGTGGGTATCAAAGAGGGCGAGGAGTTAAATTTAAACGCGCCAGAACTAAAGATCGCCACTAAAATGCCGCACATCTCGCGCAACTATTTTGCCGCAAAGGCCACCGCGCTAAAGATCATCAAACTATACGGCTCGATCGAGTTAGCACCGCTGGTCGGGCTAGCCGACGCTATCGTGGACGTCGTGGAAACGGGCACGACGATGAAGCAAAACGGACTCAGAGTCGCCGAGACCATCATGCATAGCTCTGCGCACCTCATCGCAAATAAAAATAGCTTTATCATCAAAAAAGACGAAATTTTATCGCTTTACGAAAAAATCAAAGCGCAAATTTAAGCTAAATTTGTAAGTCGAATTAACCTGCGTCTTTACGATGCAGGTCGCTAAATTTAGCTTTTTTATTTCTGCAAAAAATATCTTGAAATTTGATAGTTTTTAATCACAATACTCGGTGATCAATCTTGATAAAATTTAAACCATACAAAGCTCGCAAGCCAAACTACAAAAACCAATTATACTTATTTTTGGGCGCATAGACAAATCTTATCCTTGCGCGATATGATGCTTTTTTCGTAATCAAACAAGAAGCGCCAAAACCCAATAAAAATTAAAGTCAAATTTGACGCCGTTGTCGCAAAAACAAAAGTCTAAACCAAACTTAGAACAAACACAAGAAAGCAATTGATCCATAAATAATTGCAAAAGTTAATGAAGCAGGCCCTAAAGCGTGTCAAGTGCGTAAATTCGGCAATTATCTCAACGAGATTTCATTGTATAAATCTTTACTTGGTAGTTTATTTACAAAAACCGGTCCGCTTTAAAATTTCCGCAAGAGACATTATTGTTTTTATTAAAAGTTAAAATGATATAAAAATCGGCGATAATTCATCAAAAAATCAAAGCTAATTTACAATACAGCAAAAGATTAAAGCCTCCGACAAAATAGCGCTGCAGTTAAATTTTAATCCTCATAAAGGCTGTCTCTAGGCTCTCCTAGATAAAAGCCCTGAAACTCGTCCACGCCAAGCTCTACGCATGTATCAAACACCTCTTTTGAGCGGACAAATTCGGCTATTACCGTGATATCAAGCTTTTTAGCAAAGGCGATGATGGCGCCCGCTATTGCGCGAGAGTCCTCGCTCGTATCGATATTTTTTATGATGGAGCCGTCGATTTTTATGTAGTCGGGCTTTAGTTTTAGGATGTAAGAGAAGTTACTATAGCCAGAGCCAAAGTCGTCTATAGCGATCTTTACGCCCATCCTGCGCACGCGCTCGATAAATGTTCCGATACGCTCGATATTTTCGATGTTTTCATCCTCTAGTATTTCAAATATCACGCGTCCGGCAACTTTGTATTTATTTAATTTTTCGATGATAAACACGCTTACGTCGCCGTCGGTCATATCGCGCCCGGATAAATTTACAGAGATTACGGCGTCGGGCCTATCGGCGATTAGTTTAAAGCTTTTTTCGATCAACATTTTTTCAATATCTGTATAGCGTTTGATGCGCTTTGAAACCTCCAAAAAGACGCTTGGAGAGATGGTTTCGTTACTGTTTTGGATGCGGATTAGAGTTTCGTGCTTTACGATTTGCTTTTCTTTATTAAATATCGGTTGATAAAACGGCACGATCCTATCGTTTATGATAGCGTTTCGTATCATATTTGAGCGAGTGATTTGCTCGGCGTATTGCGGCGTATCGTCGATGTTTTTAAAGTAGCAAAAATAGTCCTTTCCGCTTTGTTTGGCAAACTCAAGCGCCACCATCGCCTTTTTAAACGTATCGGTCTCATCAAGCGCAAAGCCCACCGTGCAGTGTATCTCTATCTCACTTTGCTCGCCGTCAAGTGCGGTGATATCGACGACTAGGCCTTTGATATTATCCAAAAGTTCGGTAGCTAAATCCTCATACCTATCGATAAAAAACGCCGCATCCTCGATAAATGCAAACTGATCCGGTCCCACTCGGTACACCGTCATATTATTATCATCTGCGAATTTTTGCGAAATTTGCGTCATTCGTACTAAAATTCTGTCGCAAACTGCAGTACCGAAGTAGTTATTCATTTTTCTAAATTCGTCGATATCCACAATGATGATTTTAGGGCTTTTCATCGCCTCCAGATCACGCTCCAGAGCTGTTTTATTAGGCAAACCCGTAAGAGAATCTCTATAAAGCCGCTTTTGCATCTCGGCATTATTGGCTACGAGCTTGGCATTAGTTTTCATTAGGGAGACTTGATTATTTCTTATACTTCTATAAAAAAGCAAATATTGAAAAATACAAATAAGCACCATTACGCTCGTTACGATAAATGTATTTTTCATATTTACGATAAACCACTGCGCAAAAAGCGGATCGTCAAAACCGGAAATTTTAACGCCTTGAACCATATTGTAGCCTATTATCGCGCCGTCTATATTTTTAAAATAGCAGATCTCGGCTTTATTGTCTGGGATTAGTTTTATACTTTTATAGACGCCGTTGCGAGCTAACTCTGCGTGTGCATTGGCGTCCATACCGCAAAATTTATAGGGCAAATTTTCCCCGATTAAGCTTGGTTGTTGCGAGCTAGCTAGGATGATGAGTTCGTTTTTTTCGCCTGTTTGCTTCACCATCCACGAAGGGATAGATTTTGCTAATTCGCTATATCTTTGAAACTCCTCTACATCGCGCTTTGCCACGTCTTTATAAATCATTTGCAATATGTTCATATAAGACTCTACCTTACTCTGTATATCGATGTTTGAGATATAGTTGGAGGAGTCTTGTAGTTTTTTATAAAATATAAAACCCATAGCCAGACACGAGCAGATCACAAGTACGGCGATCGGCAGGACGATAAACTGCGTCATCGACTTTTTAAAATCTAAATTTTGCATAAAACTTCTTTAAAAAAATTACTCTCATTTTATCATTATTTACTTAAGTTAATTATAAAAGCTAAATTTTATAAAAATAGTTTATAAAGTAAAAAGAAAGCAAACCCCAGCAAAATGACCGCGCACACGTAGTTTAGCCATTTTGCGACGTTTTGCGAGACAAATTTGGCGCTTTTATGTACGGCAAACGGCATCGAAACGATCCAGATAAATATCGCCGCGACTAGCCCCGCCACGACTGCGCTTGCGTTTTCAAAGCTTTTGGCAAAGCCGGCCACGCTGAGCCAAAATCCAACGGTGTACGGGTTTGCAAGCGTGACAAAAAGGCCTTTTGCATAGTTTTTGCTAAATTTGGCCTCGGTGTCCAACGCGTCCGCCATTATAGGCTTGTTTGCGTTTTTAAATATGGCGTAGGAGATGTAGGCTAGATAACAAAATCCAAAAATCCCGATGATTTTTTCTACCGTTTCGCCCTGCAAATACTCAAGCACGCCAAACGCTAAAAGTAGCAGATATGCCACGTCCGCGCTCATAGCGCCAAGCCCGATAGCAAATGCCGCCCAAAACGACCTTACTGCCGCGCTCATTATCATCACGTTTACGGGCCCTAGCGGTACCGCCGCGCTAAAACCCAGCAGCAACCCCTGCAAAAACGCGTTCATCTTCATCCTTTTTGATTTTTGTATTTTGGATTTTACCTAAATTTGAAAGGTTTGAGGTCATTAAATTTGACGCAAAAAGCGGATTTAATTTTTAATGAAGCATGCAAATTTGACTTGGGAATTTGGAATTTTACTCGCCGAGACCTGCACCCTTAAGATGCTAAATTTGGTTTGGTTAAATTTAGGATTGCAGGTTAGGTTTTTTACTTTATTGTAAAGAGCGTGGGGTTTAAATTGGGCTCTGCTCTGCTTCACGCTTTGCGTTCGCAGCTTTTCAATAAGCAGTTGCGAGGCAAAGCCGAAGCAAAAGATCTCCCTTTTGTATCTACCTTTCTCTTTTCTTAGGGAGAGGAAGGGGTTCTACTTACGAAGCGTCGCCCCTTCCTCTCTCCCAAACCCTCTCCAACCCCACTGCACGTTAGAGGTGGCGACATTGCTTTGCTGACGCAAAGCGTCGCAAATTTAAATTTGTATTTTCAAGATACGGGTCTCGGTGGGTAAAATTTGGAGCCGAAATTTGCAAATTTGACTTCAAATTTGAACGTAAAACGATAAGGCGAAGTATCGCGAGATGATTTTTGGGGTTTTGAAGTTAAAATTTGACGAAGATAAGGCATGTAGCCTATC
This sequence comes from uncultured Campylobacter sp., assembly GCF_938045625.1. Classification (GTDB taxonomy): domain Bacteria; phylum Campylobacterota; class Campylobacteria; order Campylobacterales; family Campylobacteraceae; genus Campylobacter_A. Next base: position 6,699 of record NZ_CALIAV010000005.1, on the reverse strand, counting down.
GAGTCAAATTTTAACAAAATCCGCAAAAGCGCTCGCGAGACAAGCCGCCAATCTCCGAACTCACAATCGCACTATCTGCGCTCCAAATCCCCCCTGCCCCGCCGGCGCGTCAAAAAACTCCTTCACGCTCGGATGTTCGCGCAAGAAATTTTTGACCGCGTAGGCGAGCTTGCCCGTACCGATGCCGTGATACACCTGCACCTCGTCAAAGCCCATCACTAGGCTATCTGAGATAAATTTATCCAGTTTTTGCACCGCTTCGTCCGCGCGCAGTCCGTGTAGATCGAGCGTGACGCTGGCGTTTTGCGGCTTTTGCACGCTTAGATTTATGCCTGATTTTTTAGGCGGAGCGGGCGTTTCGCCGCTGATTTTTAGCTGATTTATCGGCACGCGCATACTCACGTTATCCGTTTGTATCACGGCGTCGTTTTTGCCCAGACTTGAGACGACGCCCTTTATCTTGCCGTATTTTACGCGGTCGCCGACCTTTAGCTCAGGCGGGGCGGAGATTTCAGGCTTTTGCACGGCGCGTTTAGCCTCGTTCGCGCGGTTTAGGGCGCGCTGTTTTTCTTTTGTGTCGTCTAGATTTATCGCGCGTCTAGCCTCGTTTATCGCCTTAAAATACTCCCGCTCTAGCCGCGTTATAACCTCGTGCTGCTCAGCCTCGGCGCGCTCTTTTTGCTCTTTTAAATTTTCGATTAGCGAGTCTAGCTTTTGCTCTTTTTTCTCCGCGCTTTCGAGCTTTTCTTTGAGCTGCACCTCTAAATTTAACGTCTTTGTGATGATTTCGTTTAGATTTTCTTTGTCCTCGCCGTAGATTTTTTTCGCCTGCGCGACCAAATTTGCCGCGATGCCGTATCTAGCCGCGGTCTCAAAGGCGTATGATTTGCCGATCGTACCTTTTAAAAACTCAAATTTAGGCCGCGAGTTTTCCTCGTCGTATAGCGCAGCGACGAGCTCTACGTCGGGGTTTTTGGCTAGCAGCATAGCAAGGCGCTTGTGGTGGGTGGTGATGATCATCTTGATATCCTGTCCCATCAGCCGCTCGATCATCACGCCATACAGGCTCGCCGCCTCCTCAAAGTCCGTTCCCAGCTCGATCTCATCGACTCCGATGAGTAGATTTTTCTTCGTAAAAAGCTTGGAAAAATGCACCATACGCCCGGCAAAAGTCGAGATGTCATTTTTCACGTTTTGCGGATCCTCGATGATGGCGTCAAATTCTTTAAAATTTCCGATCTGCGAATTTTGCGCGTTTATGCGCATCGGCAACAGATATTTAGCTAGAAAGGCCGCCGCTATCAGCGATTTTAAAAGCATCGATTTACCGCCCGCGTTTACGCCCGTAATTAACAGCACCTTTTTGCTAAAGTCTATGCTGATACTTTTTGGATTTTTTAGCGCGGGGTGAGCGAAATTTGCCAGCTTTAAATTTGAGCCGCCGCCTGGAAGCACGAACTCGAAATCCGCGCTTTTAGCCGTAAAAACTCGCGCGCAGTAGGCGTCAAATACGTCAAACGCGCCGTTTATAAATTTTAAAAACGGTAAGGCCTTGTGCATCGCGGAGCTAAAAATTTTGCAGTGTTCATAGACGATTTCTTCTTTTTTATCCAGCAGCTCGCTTTGCTCTTTTTTGAGCTTTTGGATGTTTTCGGGCGCGACGTAGAAGTATCCGCCCGAGCTTCTAGCTACGACCGTGCCCTTTAGCACGTGGTTAAAGCCGCCTCGCACGAGTAGCGCCTCGACCGAACTGATGTAGTGCACCTGCGTATCGACAAGGTATGGCGTGATGGATTTTGAGTAGATGAGGCGGCGCAGATCGGCGTCTATTTGCGCTCTTTTGGCGCTAAAGGCGTCTCTGATACCGCCTAGGCGCTCGTCCACTTCGTCTTTTAGCTCGCCGTTTTTGTCAAATGAGTTTGCGAGCTTTAACATCGGCTGCGGGATCTCGATTTTAGCGAGCCACTCGCCTAGTTTGCCTTCAAATTTGAGCGTTTTTAGGTAGGTAAAGTAGCTAATAATCTTAGCAAACTCAAAAATCTCGCTCACGTGCAGCGTGGCTTGCTTACTAAGGCGAATGAGCGCATCGTCTAGGTTTTGAGCGGACGAGGGCGGATCAAACTGCTTTTGCGAGAGTTCTAAAATTTTCTCATAATGCAGCCTGCTGTCGCCCGCCATAAAAAGCGGCTTTGGGCGCGCTAAAAAGGAGTTAAACCGCTCCATATAGCCTTGCAGGTCTAAAATTTTTATAAGCCGCTCAAAGCCTTCCGCGTTTGTAAATTCTTTTTGCTCTCGGTGCGCCACGGTGTCTGAAATATCGCCGTTTCTTTGCTCGCGCGAGACGTTATTTTCGTGCCCGTTTGCCCCCCAAACGCCGCCTTGGGTCAAATTTTGATTATCTTTAAAATTTCGCAATTATTCGCCTTTAAATTCGCAACCATCAAGCGCGATCTTGACGCTGTTTAGCTCCTTTGCCGCGCGTTTTGCGACAAAGGAGGACGTACCAAACTCATAGTTAAATTTAGTGTTATTTACGTCGAAATTCCCGCATTTTAGGGTTTTGCCTTGGTTAAAAAGCGCGACCAGTTCCAGCCTTTTGCCCTGCTCGCTTTCTAGCCTGGTCTCGTAAAAATACAGCGCCGCCGCGACAAAAATAACCGAAAAAGTGATGATAAATTTCGCCTTTTTACTTAGCTTTTCGTCACTCACGCTAAATATTGCGATCGCGGCAAGTACGCCTAAAAGTACGATTATGACCCTCATACGTCGCCTCGGAGCTGATATGTGATGTCGCCCGCGCCAAAGCCGATCACTAAGCCGTCATCGAGCAAGTTTTTCACGCCAAACTCATCCGTAAAGACTATCCCCTCGCCCTCGCGCGCGACTTTTTGCGTCATCACTGGGTTGTAGCGCTTGAACTCCTCTTTTAAATTTATATCTATGGACGCCTCGCCCGCTGCGTAAACAGGCAGGATAACTAGCTCGTCTATGCCCTCAAAACACTCCTTAAAGGCCTCTAAATTTGCGCTTAGGCGCGTAAATCTGTGCGGCTGAAATATCACCGTGATCTTTGTGATGCCCAGTAGCTTGGCGTACTCAAAGACCGATTGCAAAGTGGCTTTGATCTCAGTCGGATGGTGCGCGTAGTCGTCGATGAGTACGAATTTCCTGCTAGCAGTGAGGATATCGAAGCGCTTTTTGATGCCTTTAAAATTTAGCAAATTTTGCCTGATTTGCGCCAGTGAGGTTTCATTTAGCGCGGCCAAGATCGCAAGCGACGCGTCCACGGCGATGTGCTCGCCCATGCCAAGCACTTCAAATTTGCCTAAATTTTTTAGATTAAACGCAGTATAAGGCACGAAATCGCGCACGATCATGCTAAGCTCGGTGATATCGGTGCTCGGATAAAGGCGTACGGCGTCGAGCTTTAGCGTGCCCAAAAACTCGTCCTCGGCGTTTATCACGCGCACCTTGGCTCGCTCTAAAAATCCGCGATACGCCGCGTGAAATTTCTCTAAATCATAGCCGTAGTGCTCCATGTGCTCGGGCTCGGCGTTGGTCACGACGGCTAGATACGGGTTTGAGTTGAGAAAACTGCTATCGCTCTCGTCGGCTTCGAAAATAACGTTGTCGCAGGGTTCGTATTTCATATTTGAGCCAAACTGCTTAGCTATCGCGCCGATGATAACGGAGCCCTCCACGAGACTAGAGAGCATCGCCGAGGTCGTGCTTTTACCGTGCGCGCCTGCCACCGAAAATACGCGCTTACCTTCAAGTACCATCGGCAGCGCCTCTTTGCGCGATAGGCACTGCAAGCCTTTACTTCGCGCTTCGACGAGCTCGATGTTATCCGGCTTTATCGCGGCCGAGTAGATGACGAAGTCCTGATCCCTGATCGCGGCCTTGCTGTGCGGCGTGATGACGTCGATGCTCTGCGCTGCTAGCTCGCGCGTGGTCGGGCTTTCTTTGATGTCGCTACCGCTGATGATGAATCCCTTTTCGTGCAAAAACCGCGCGATCGCCGAGATGCCGATACCGCCGATACCGATGAAATGGACCTTTTTGCGCTCGGCTATTCGCTCCCTTGCGCGCTCTCTTTCGTCGGCATGGGTCGCTTGTCCGCTTAAATTTGACTGCGCTAAATTTTCGCGACCGAAATTTGACGCCCCGCCCGCCTCTAACGTGCGGTGAAGCCCGCTTGCTTGGTTAAAATTTCCTTGTTTTAAATTTTCCACTCGTTTTCCTTGTAAATTCTTAAAGTATTTATATTTACGTCGCCTGCGGCGCAATAGATAACGCTTGTCGTTCTTGCAAATCTCGGCAAAAATACGTCGCGCGTATTTTTTGTATTCACCATGCTCGAAGTTTGCACGATTTTTACTTAAATTTATTAGCCCGATTTTAGCGAAAATGAAATTTTGAGATGCTGAAAAGATGAAATTTATGCGGATTTTAGCAGGCTTTACATAAGGCCGCAAGCGTAAAGAGGCGCACGTAAAGTAAGCTAGAGAATCGTCGGTAAAATTAGGAGATTTTACGCATCCGCCAACTAGCGCTTAGTACGCTTCCCGATCGTCAAATTTAGCAGTGAAAAGAGCTGTTTACTACGAGCGTTTTAGCGCGTTAGCTCAAAGCTAAGGTCGATCAGATCCTCTACCTGCTCGGGTGCGATTTTGGAGCTTAAATTTACGCTGATCCAGTGCTTTTTATTCATATGATAGGCTGGCAAAATTTGATCGCCGTCGCGCAAAATCGCTGCCAGATCGGGCTTGCATTTTAGATTTAGTATCTCTAGCTCCTCTGCGCTTTTAAGCCCCAGCTTGCCGCCGTCTACGCGCATAAAAACGGCGAACCATTTTCGGTTTTTTGCGTGGCGAAACACGGCAAATTCCGGGTGTTTGTCAAACACCCGCTCGCCCTGCGCGCCAAATTTCTCCTCAATGCAATCAAAAACTCGCTTCTGCGCGAACATCATCTGCATCCTTTGCAAAAGCAAGCATCCAGATGATCGTCCACTACGCCCGCGCTTTGCAAAAACGCATAGACGCTCGTGGGTCCTAGAAATTTAAATCCGCGCTTTTTCATCTCTTTTGCGATAAACTCTGCAAGCGGCGTGGTAGCGGGGACTTGTTTTATGTTTTCGTAGTGATTTACGATGGGCTTGCCGTCAAATTTGGGATCAAATTTAGGCAAAAGATAGCCCCAAAGATAGTCGTAAAAGCTGCCAAACTCGCTTACGACGGCGAGGAATGCGCGGGCGTTTGCGGCAAGCGAGTTTAGCTTCAGGCGGTTTTTGATGAGTGCTGGATTTTGCATAAATTTTGCCGTCTGCTCCTCGCCGTAGAGCGAAATTTTACGCGCGTCAAATCCATCAAATGCCGCTCGCATCGCCTCGCGTTTAAGCAGCACGGCATGCCATGAGATGCCAGCCTGAAAGCCCTCAAGCACGATGAGCTCGAAAAATTTCGCATCGTCTTTTATGAGCTTGCCTCACTCCCGGTCGTGATATACGCGCTCCAGCTCGCTTTTCTCCGCCCAGTCGCAGCGGATTTTGGATTTTTGAGTATTTTGCAAATTTAGCTCCTAGCTTTGATAAAATTTGAGAGATTGTAGCGAAATTTGGGTTAAGAAAGATGATGTGGAATCAAATTTTACACAGCAAAATTTGATTTTGAAATTTGGTAAATTTTATGCTTTAAATTTAAAAGTATCGCAGACCAAATTTGACCCGCGATACAAAATAAGATTTGCAAGTATTTCGAGGCGATTTTTGGGGTTTTGAAGTTAAAATTTGACGAAGATAAGGCATGTAGCCTATCGAGTCAAATTTTAACGAAACCCGCAAAAAGCGTCCGAAAGACGCCGCAAATTAGCCTATATTCTCGCCGGCTATCATACCAAACGTTAAGCAGTCAGCAATCGCCACGCTACCTAAGCGGCTAGCTCCGTGTACGCCGCCGGTGATCTCGCCTGCGGCAAATAATCTTGGGATAGGCATCTCGGTTTGCAATGAGATAACCTGAGCTTTGGTATTGATATCGATACCGCCCATAGTATGGTGAAGTTTTGGCGTACCGCGCATAGCGTAGAATGGAGCTTTAGAGATATCTACGCCGTTTGTGGTGGTTTTATCCATAGGTTTGCCAAAGTCTTCGTCTTTGCCTGATTTAACGAAGCTATTGTATCTCTCGACAGTCTTTTTTAGCTCTGCAGCAGGGATTTTATAAGCTGCGGCTAGCTCGTCTAGGGTTTCAAATTTCTTTAGTACGCCAGATTCCAGCGGTTTAGTGTAGTGCTCAGGTATGACCATATTTTTTACGCCATCACTATCGCAGAAGTTGATAGGATAGATATCGGCTTTTGCGTCGATTACTTTAAACATAGCTTGAGAGCGGGTGCGGCGGTCCGCTAGCTCGTTCATATAGCGCTTTCCGGTTCTTGGATCTACTGAAATTCCGTAGCGGAAGCTTCCGTTTACGTTAAACATAGAGCCTACGCCGAATCCTTTTTCATCAGGGCATGCCCATGGACCGAATTGTATCCAGCTTAGCTGAACAGGTGTAGCGCCGATTCTAAATGCCTCTTTCATAGCGCCTGCTGTTGCGCCAGGGTGATTGGTGCTATCCGTAGTAGGCAAGATAGATGGATCTTGGACTTGTCTAAAGAATACGTCGCGGCAAAATCCACCTGCTGCTAGTA
>NZ_CALIAV010000004.1 GCF_938045625.1 uncultured Campylobacter sp. | reverse complement strand
TATCCCTGATATGCTCGCTTTGCCACATAGCCAGCACGCTTTTTCTTGTTGCGATTTTTAGTTTTTCCATATTTGCCTCTTTTCTTCTACGACTTCGACGTTGATGATCTCGCCGTCATCGCGCGGCTTGTCACGTCCGCTTTCAAATTTTTCGTAATAATATTCGCTCCCGCCCTTGCGTTCGCCGCCGTTTTTTAAATTTGCAAAAAATGCGACCGCTACGATCGCAGCGCCCAAAACGTCGGTGATAAGCCCCGGGATAAACATAAAAAATCCCCCGATCGCCATACCTACGCTACTAAAAACGTCTGCGGGCTTAAAAAACGCGATGTTGCTAGTGAGCTGAAAAAATCCGACGCGAAACATAAAAAATAGCCCCAAAACGGCCGACGTGATGACTTCAAAGACCAAATTTAAAAATCCGTACGCGTGGATAAAAAAATACGCCGCTACGATCTCCAAAACGACGTAGGGCGTAAAAAAATGCCTTATCATAGGCTCTTTAGTCGCGCTAAAATTTCGCCCGCTTTTACGGTTTCTTTAGTTAGCCCGTCGCGCGTGACGAGCTCGACCGTGCCTTCGGCTAGTCCCTTGCCCACGATCACGGCATAAGGAAATCCCATCAGCTCAAATTCGCTCATTTTGACGCCGAAACGCTCGTTTCTATCGTCAAGCAGCACAGAAAAGCCAGCCGCGCGTAAGCTCTCGTAAAGCCCCTGCGCAAATTTGACGCCCTCTTCGTCTTTTAAATTTGAGATGATGATTTCAAATTTAAACGGAGCTAGGGTTTCGTTCCAGATTATGCCTTTTTCGTCGTGCTTGGCCTCGACGGCGACGGCGACCAGGCGGCTGACGCCTATGCCGTAGCAGCCCATGATAAACGGTTTTGCCTTACCGTTTTCGTCCAAAAATGTAGCGCCCATCGGCTCTGAGTACTTGGTGCCTAGCTTAAATATATGCCCGACCTCGATGCCTTTACTAACGCTTAAATTTCCGCCGCAGCAAGGGCACTTATCACCCGCTTTTACGGCGGTTAGGTCTTTGAAACGATCGGCATTAAAGCTGCTAACGCTAACGCCGACGAAGTGATAATCTCGCTCATTTGCGCCGCAGATCATCTGCGATTCGCCTTCAAGCTCTTTGTCGATGTAAAACTCAATGCCTTTTAGCCCAACCGGCCCGCAAAATCCGCCGACTAGCCCGGCTGCCGCGATCTCGGCTTCGGTAGCGTCCGTTAGCTCGAGCGCCCCGCATGCGTTTTGCGCTTTAACCTCTTGTAGCTCATCCTCGCCGCGCACGAAAAATACTACGATTTTCTCGCTCTTTTCACCTTTGGCGTCAATGAAAATCGCCTTTTTTATTACCGCTTTTATGCAGTAAAACTCATCAACTCTAAAAAACTCCGCCACATCTTTGATGGTTTTGGCGTTCGGGGTTAAAAATTTAGCCGCGTCAGCCTCTGGCCGCTCGGCTTGCGTCGTTCGTTTTGTGCGGGTTGCGGCCTCTATATTTGCGGCGTAGTCGCAGTTTTCGCAGACGATGATGTCGTCCTCGCCGCTATTTGCTAGCACCATAAATTCTTTACTTCCGCTGCCGCCTATCGCGCCGCTATCGGCTCTAACCGCGCGGAAATTTAACCCAAGGCGAGTAAAAATTTTACTATAAGTTTTCTCCATCAGGTCAAATTCTCGGTCCAGATCCTCGGCGCTTGCGTGAAAGCTATACCCGTCTTTCATCAAAAACTCGCGCCCTCTAAGTAGTCCAAATCTCGGCCTTGCCTCGTCTCTAAATTTGGTATTTATCTGATACAAATTTAGCGGCAGCTGTTTATAGGACGTTACCTTGCCTCGCACGAGCGCGACGACGCTCTCTTCGTTGGTAGGGCTTAGTACGAAGTCGTTTTCTTTGCGGTCCTTAAAGCGCAAAAGCTCCTTGCCGTAGACGTCAAAACGTCCGCTCTCGCGCCAAAGATCAGCCGACGTGACGAAGCTCATCGAGATCTCCTGCGCTCCCGCCTCATCAAGCTCCTCTTTGACGATATTTTTTATATTTTCAAGCACTCGTTTGCCAAGCGGCAAAAAGTTGTAAAGCCCGCTGCCTACCTGCTCGGCATAGCCCGCTCGGAGCAAAAATTTATGACTTGCCAGACTCGCGTCTTTTGGCGCTTCTTTTGCCGTCGGCGCGTAAAATTTGCTAAATTTCATTCGTTCTCCCATTCAAATTCATTATTTTCTTCTTGCGGCGTTTGCTCTGCGATGTTAAAGATTTCCCCGATGGCTCTTAACTGCGCTTCGCTTCCCGCAGCGCCCGCTAGGCTTTTTAGATTTATCGTCGGCGAGTGCAAAAACGCCTTAAAAACCTGATGTATGAGGCGGTACGCTTCATCCTTGTCGCTATGTTTTAGATAGCCCTTTTTTAGGGCTTTTGCGAGTTCTCTCTCGGCGCACTCCTTAGCCTGTTCTCTGATACCTTTTATTAGCGGCGTGACGGCCAGCTCGCGCAGCATTTGGAAAAATGCCGCCGTATTTCGCCCGACGATGCCGTACGCGATCTGCGCCTGTTCCTCGCGCAGCGCTAGGTTTTTATTTACGATCTCCTGCAGGTCGTCCACGGCGTAAATTTTGATATTTTCACTCTCCGTGATAGCGATATCGCGCGGCACGGCTATATCAAAAAAGTAGCGCTTAAACTCCTTTGGCTCTACCATCGCGTCGATCAAAACCGGATGCGGCGCGGCGGTCGCGGAAAATATGATTTGATATTTATTTATGTACTGCGCTACGTTTGAAAGTGCGTCGTATTCGTTATTATCCCCCAGCGTCAGGGCCAAATTTTTAGCGCGTTCTTTATTTCGGCTGATGATTATCGTTCGCGCGCCGCTTGCGATTAGATGCTTTGCGGCTAGCTCCGCCATCTCGCCAGCACCCACTATCACGGCGACCATGCCGTTTAATGTGCCAAAAATCTCCTTTGCCTTAGCCACCGCGACGCTTGAGACCGAGATCGGGTTTTTGGAGATTTCGGTTTTGTTTCGCACCTCCGCCGCACACTTAAAGGCAAACTCCATCGCTCTACCTAGCTTTGCACCGCATTTGCCGTTAGTGCGGGCAAATTTATACGCTTCTTTTAGCTGCCCTGCGATCTGCGTTTCGCCGATAACTAGACTATCTAGCGAACTAGCCACGGCAAAGAGATGATGCACGGCGCCGTTATCCTCGTAGATGTCGGCTCTGCTTTGCAGCTCCTCAAAAGGGATGCCGCAGATGAGCGACATGCAGGCGATGATGTGCTTACTAGCGCCTTCGACCGTCTTTACGCTAGCGATGATCTCGACGCGGTTGCAGGTGCTTAGTACCATGCACTCGTTGATGTTTTGGCTGGAGCTAATGAGGCGTAAAATTTCGTTTTTGCGCTCGATGTTAGAAAAAGAGAGCTTTTCGCGCACGGAGATATCGGTGTTTTTGTGCGTAAAGCTCACGCTTGCGTAATGCATTAAAATTCCCTATCTATCATTGATTTTACGATGTTTTCTAGGCCGTCTATGTTAAATTTTTCTACCGATCTTATCGCCTGCTCGCCTAAATTTTTAGCCGCTTCTATGCTTTTTTTTATAGCACCCGTTTCGTTCATCTTTGCCCTCACCCAGCCCTGCTCGGACTCGCTAAGATCCTTTTTAAATAGGCTTTTTAACTTCTCTTTGTCCGCTTCGCTTAAGCTTTCGTAAAGATAAATGTAAGGCAGCGTCGTTTTACCCTCTTTAAAGTCGCTAAAATTTGGCTTTCCAAGCGTCGCGGCGTCTTGCGTGACGTCCAGGATGTCGTCGATTATCTGAAATGCTAGGCCTAGGTTTTTGCCGTAAATTTTAAAATTACGCGCGTCAAGCCCAGCCAGCATCGCACCGACCGCGGCAGCAGCCTCGATCAAAACGGCGGTTTTGTAGTATATCATCGTTTCGTATGCGGACTTGTCTTCATTAAATTTAGCCGAGAGATCCACGTCCATCATCTCGCCTATGCTTAGTTTGCTAACCGCGCCCGATATCTCGCCCGCGATCTCGTGCGGAAATTTAGATAGCTCGTAAAAGCCCTTCGAGTAGAGGATATCGCCCAGCATCACGGCGTTTTTGGTGCCAAAGCTTGCATTTATACTCGGGCTTCCGCGCCTGGTGTCGGCATCATCTATCACGTCGTCGTGAAGCAAACTAGCTAGGTGAATAAGCTCGATAATCGCGCAAATTTTTAGACTTTGCTCGCTTTCGCCCGCTATTTTTAAAAGTAGCTTAGAGCGCAGCCTTTTACCCGAATTTATCCGAGCAAACATCGCAGTTGCAGGCTCGTATCCAAGCTCAGCGATAAAATTTTTCATTATCAGATCTATTTTTTCCATTTAGGCTCACTTAAATTTTGCTTTTATTTGGCATTTTGCGCGCTATTTTGAGCGCCGCTCTGCTTTCTTGGCGGGTCCAAAAACTCAACATCCACGCGCTGCTCGTCGTCGTTTATCAGCACGCGAAATTTCGCTACGCCTTGCTTAAAATCCTCAAAAACGAGATAAAGCGCGACGCGGTCGCTAGGCGGGTACTTGAGGTCCGGTATCAAAGTCTGCTTGTAAGTCTCAAGGCCGCGCCTTAGCGACATAACAAGCTGGCGAGGATAGTTTCGGTAGCGCGAATGTACGATGATGTTCGTGTTATCAAAAAGCGTCCAACGAAAATCAAAGCTCTCTCGCTCGTCCGTGCCTTTTTTGGTTACGAAAACCCGCGCCCACTCGTCTTTTTTGAGCTCAAAAAGATGCTCTTCCTCGAAATTTACCGCGCCAAAAACCAGCGATAAAAACAACGAAAATATAATTGCTATTTTACTCATTTTGACTTAAAATATCCCCACTAAGCCCGATATAAATGTCGTTTAGACGCTCATTTATCAGGGTTTGATTTTGAGAAATAAACGAATTTTGCGCCGTTTCGTCAAAGCCATTTTTTTCGCAAAATTCGCTCATCGCGATAAATTTTTCAAAAGTTTTTTCAAGCTCGTTTTCGACTAAATTTTTGTTCGCGTTAAATAAAATTTCAAAGAATTTTTCCCTCGGACTTTGAGAAAATATATCATAATCCATAAATTTTAAAACCTTTCGCAAATCTTAAAATACATACTATTTTTTGTAAAATATTACCTAAAATCATACATACTATAATACGCTAAATTTTTATAACTTCTCGATATATAGGGCTGCTTCAGCCACCGTAAAGACATTGTCGCAGCTTGGACTTTGGCTACCAAAGCCCCAGCAAACGTTTAGATATTTCATATCAGCATTGCGTGCGGCTAGCTCATCTTTTTTACTATCTCCGACAAATATCGCTTTATCAAATTCGCCTGATTTTAATATCAAATTTAGCATCGCGGGATCTGGTTTTTGAGGTACGTTTTCGTCAGCTCCGACGATGAGATCGAAAAATTTAAATATCCCGCTTCTTTGTAAAATTTCATCCAAAGTATATCGAGGCGCATTGCTAGCTAGGGCGACAAAGTGCCCCGCCTCTTTTAACCCGGCTAGCAGCTCCCGGGCGCCATCATAAGCAGCGGCGTATTCGCGGTAGTTTTTCTTAAATTTAGCTTCAAAGTTATCCCGCAGCTTCATGTCCGGCTTATCGATACCGTAAAAGTCAAGCCCCAAATTTCGCCCAGGCTCGTTTATGGCCTTTACGATAAACTCGGCCGCGAGATCGCCCTCAAGCCCCAGCTCGCGCCGCACCTCGTTTACAGTCTCGCAGATCGCTTTTGCGCTATCTATGAGCGTGCCGTCCATGTCAAATATCACGCATTTCACTCTTCGTCCTTATATTTTTTTCTATGTTTTTCTTTTTTATATGTTTTTTGGTTTTTTAGCTTTTCCAGCGCGTTGGCGTAGGCCACTAGCTCGCTTCTCTCGCCGCCTTTTACGACTAAATTTACGAAATTTTCAAGAGACTTCGAGTAGGCGTTATCTAAAAAAACCGGCTCGATCTTGCGTAAATTTTCGGCGTTTTTGCCTACTCTAGCGCTAAATTCGCCCTCGTTAAAATCCTCTCTTTTTAGCGCGCTAATCGCCGCTTTTGCGAATTTTTCCAGGCCGCGCAGGTATTTTACGCGCTTAAATTTGTCGTTTTGTTCAGCCATTTTTTCCTTTCAAAAGCCCAATTATACCAATTTAAACTTTTAGCGGTTATAATACGCGCAAATTTTACAAGGAGAAAAAATGCAAAAAGAGACGATCGCCACGCACTACGGCTACGATACCAAGGCTGGCCCGGGCGCCATGGCGGTGCCGATTTACCAGACTACGGCTTATGATTTCGGTAGCGCTGAGATGGCCGCAGCGAGATTTCAGCTAGAAGCCCCTGGCCACATCTATACGAGGCTGGGCAACCCAACGACGGACGTGCTAGAGAGCCGTATAGCCGCGCTCGAGGAGGGCTCGGCCTCTATCGTGACGGCCAGCGGTCAGGCGGCGATTTTTTACTCGATCGCAAATTTGGCCGCAGTCGGCGACAACATCGTCGTAGCAAAGAAAATTTACGGCGGCACGATGGTTCTTTTTATGCACACGCTTAAGCGTTTTGGCATCGAGGCGCGAGTGTTTGACAGCGACAGCGCGGACGATCTTGAAAATTTGATCGACAATAAAACGCGCGCGATATTTTTCGAGACGCTATCAAACCCGCAAATCGCAATCCCAAATTTTAAAAAAATCGTCGAGATCGCGGACAAGCACGGCGTCGTAACGATCGCTGATAACACCGTACCTACGCCGATCATTTTCCAGCCGCTAAATCACGGCGTAGACGTCGTCGTGCATAGCGCTAGCAAATATATCTGCGGCCAGGGCCTAAGCCTATCTGGCGCAGTCGTCGCTAGTAAAAATTTAAACGCCAAACTAGTCGGTAACGCCAGATACGCGCATTTTAACGAGCCTGACGAGAGCTATCACGGGCTAGTTTATGCGCAGATGGCGGATAAATTTGACATCTATACGCTGCGCATGAGAGTGGCTTTGGTGCGCGACATAGGCGCTACGATCTCGCCTTTTAACTCATGGCAGCTCATCCAGGGGCTTGAGACGTTAAGCGTGCGTATCGAGAGGCACTCGCAAAATGCGCGCAAGATCGCCGAGTTTTTAAACTCGCATAAACACGTAAAACGCGTGACCTACCCTGCGCTAAAAAGCGATCCCGAGCACGAAAAGGCGCAAAAATACTTTAAAGACGGCATGGCCAGCGGACTAATGTGCTTTGAAACCGATAGCTATGAGCGCGCCGTAAAGATGCTAGGTAAAGTAAAGCTATTTAAAATCGTCGTAAATATCGGCGACTCCAAGTCGCTCATCACGCACCCGGCCTCCACTACGCATCAGCAGCTCTCGAGCGAGGAGCTAATAAAGGCAGGCATAACAAAAGAGCTAATCAGAATAAGCGTCGGCCTAGAAAACGCCGACGACCTCATCGCAGATCTCGCGCAGGCTTTGGAGTAAAATTAAGCGGAGCGGATAAAAATCCGCTCTAAAATTTGCTCATACTGCTTTGGCGCTACGAGCTTGCACCTCACGATTGCGCTTTACATAAGCCACAAATTTTAAAAACTTCTGGAGCGGGCGTAAAATATTTTTTGCTAGACAGCTAACTTTTTAAATCAAAATGCAAAATTTTAGCTCGCTTCGTAAAATCTACAAATTTCATTATGAGGCGGGTGGTAAATTTGAGCCTTTTTGCAAGAATCTTGCGAGCGTCAGTAAAAAATACTCTCTCCTCTACCAAATTTACGTCTGCTTCCAGCGCAAATTTATAGCCGTCCTCGACGCAAAATCTCATAATCGCCTCATTGTTTCCGATGCTTTTTACATATTTGTTGGCGTATTTTAGACCTGCTTCATTTGTGGCGTCAAATGCGAGCTCGGCATTTTTAAAGGTACTTTTAAGCTCGCGAATCAAATTTAAGATCTGTCCGCGCGTAAAATACTGAAATACTCCGCACGCCACAAACAGCGTCGGCAAGCTCTCGTCGATACGCCGCACCCAAGCCAGATCAAACATATCGCAGCCTACGAGCGTATCGTTTGCACAGCCGCCAAGCAAAAGCAGCCTAAGCTCTATCACCTCGGGCAAATCTATCTCGTAAAAGGTCGCGTTTACGGTTTTTAAACGAAAGCAGGCCGTCTCGAGCCCAGCACCCAGGTAAGCGACGTTGCTTTTTGGATATTTTGCGCAAAATTTACGCACGATCTCGTCCATGTTGTAGTATCTGGCTGCAGATGCCATGAGCGCGTATTCGGACGATTTTTCTCGCACGGATTCGCAGTTTGTTTGCACGATATTTTCGAGCAACAGCGCCTTTTCGTCGTAAAAATAATCGGGGAAATTTTTAGAAGCGAAAATTCGCGCGCTAAGCGGGATAAACAGCGTCTTTGAAACGGCAAATAAGTCCAAATTTTACTCCTTTTAGCCCAAAGCATGACTGATCGGCGTCAAATTTGACCGAAACCAAAGGCTAAATTTAGGTAAATTTACGCCGTAAAAGTCTTTAAGGTTTCGTTGTATTTGTTCTCGTCCTCGCACTGGATCAGTAGCAAGTCGCCCTCTTCAAACACCGATGAGCCGGTAGGTTTGATGTATTCGCCCTTGCGCTTGATGAGTAGTACCAAAAAGTCGCTAGGAAGCTCGAGCTCGGCTAGGTTTTTGCCCACAACTTCGGCGTCAAAGCGTATGGTGTGCTGGCGCAAAGTATGGTAAAAGATCGGCAAGTTCGACATCTCGACCTCTTCTTTGACGACCTCTTCTTTGACGCCGCATTTTTGCGCGACCTTTTCTAGCGTCATGCCCTGGATGATGATAGAGACGAACACGACGAAAAATATCGTGTTAAAAATAAGCTCCGAATTCGGTAAATTTGCCCCGAACGGATAGGTCGCAAGTACGATAGGAACGACGCCGCGAAGTCCGACCCACGAGATAAACATCTTTTCTTTGATATTGTATCTAGAAAGCAAAAGCGAGAGAAAAACACCCATAGGACGCGCGACGAACATGATCCAAAACGCGACTACAGCGCCCGCAAGCGCGACGGCCGGCAGCTGGGAAGGATTTACCAAAAGTCCCAGCGTCAAAAAGATAACGATCTGCATCGTCCACGCGATACCGTCGTGAAAACCGATCAAATTTTTCTTATGCGCGAACTCTTTTTTATTTATAAACATACCCGCGATATAGACGGCCAAAAAGCCGTTGCCGCCGACCTTGCCGGCTAGCACGTATAAAAGCATCACCCAAGCCATCGAAAACACGGGGTAAAGTCCCCAGTACTCAAGCCTTAGGCGGTTAAAAAGCCCGGGCAACGCGACGCCGAACACATAGCCCATCAGCCCGCCTAGCAAAAACTGCTTCACCAGCGTTAGCGCGACCTCAGGAACGCTAGGGATCGTGGCTATGGAGATGATTTGTAGCATCGTGACGGTTAAAAAGATCGCCATCGGGTCATTTGATCCGGACTCTAGCTCCAGAAGCGGACGGATGTTGTTTCGCAGCGAAATTTCCTTCGCTCCTAGTATCGCAAACACCGCCGCCGCGTCGGTCGAGGAGATGATAGAGCCAAAAAGCAAAGCCTCTAGCCAGTCAAGACCTAGTAGGTATTTTACGAGTACGGCTATCATGCCGGCAGTCAGCACGACGCCAAGAGTCGCTAGAATGATGCCGTTTACCATGACTGGGCGGATAGATTTTAGATTCGTATCGAGGCCGCCTGCGTAAAGTATAAAAATAAGCGCGATAGTGCCCACGTCTTGGGCGATTTGGCGGTTATCAAAATCAAGCCCCAGCAGTCCGTCCGAGCCTGCGAGCATGCCCACGGCCAAAAATACGACTAACGACGGAATACCGAATCTATCTGAAACCTTGCTAGAGACGATACAAGCGATAAGTAGGATAGAAAAAAATAATAAAAAAGTTTCTAACATTGTCCCTCATTTGAGTTCAAAGCGGGGCAAATTTAAGGCTAAATTTAGCGCCCTTACAGCCTCAAATTTGGCGCGTTTTGTAAATAAATTTTACCCGATTTTACCTTTTTAACGGATAAAAAGGATTAATTTTTATCATCATAAAAGATGAGATCAAAGCTATTTTTGCGCTTTACCAGAGCTTTTTTAGACGGCACGGCGCCCTGCTCCATTTTGGCTAACTCCTCTTTCATCTGCTTTATCATGACCTCAGACTGCTCGATCTGCTCTTTTAGCTGTAAAATAATATCGACGCCCGCTAAATTTACGCCCAGATCGCGCGTTAGACGCAGTATCATCTTGATACGGTCCATATCTTTTTCCGAATAAAGGCGCATCTTGCCCTCGGTTCTTGATGGCTCTAGTAGTCCCTCGCGCTCGTATTGGCGCAGCGTCTGCGGATGTATGGAGAGCACCTTTGCTACGACGCTTATTAGATATACCGGTTCTTCGTATTGTTTCATCTTATGCCTCTGGGAGTTTTTGCTTCATGAGCTCGGCTAGCTCGCCGTCTAGGGCATTTACGTCCGGCAAAGACACGCGCGCTCGCAGGTACAGATCGCCAAATATCCCGCTTTTTCTATTTTGCACGCCGTATCCCTTGAGCCTGATTTTTTGCCCCGATTTTGAGTTTTCGGCGATTTTTATCGTGACGTCCTTTTTAGGCGTTTTTACATCTATCTTACCGCCAAACATCATCGTTTTTAGCGGGATTAGTACGTCTTTATACAGATCGTCGCCGTCTCTTTCGTACTCGTCGCTAGGCGCGATATTTACGGTTAGTATCAGATCTCCGCGCCCGCCGCTACCCTTGCCTTTTATGCGTAGCTTTTCGCCGTCGTTGACTCCGTTTGGGATTTTTATTTTGATGTTTTCGCCGTTAAAATTTATCGAGTGCTCGCCGCCCTTTACCGCTACGTCAAACGGGATAGTTACCTTTGCTCGCGAGTCCAGATCCTCCTCGTCCTCAAAGCCGCTAAATCCGCCCGTTTGCCTAAATCCACTAAAGCCGCTTCTGCTTGAAAAGCCGCTAAAACCGCCTCCGCCGAAGATATTTTTTAAAATTTCGTCCAAATTTCCCATGCCAGAGCTGCTCGCAAAATCATGGAAATTTTGTCCGCCGAACATCGCGTCGCCGTGCCTGTCGTACTGCGCGCGCTTTTTTTCGTCGCTTAAAATTTCATACGCGGCGTTTATCTCTTTAAATTTATCCTCCGCACCCGGGTCTTTGTTGATGTCGGGATGATACTTTCGAGCCAGCCTACGATAGGCCTTTTTGATCTCGTCGCTGGTGGCTTTTTCCGACACCCCTAATGTTTCGTAAAGACTATTGCTCATGTTATGTCCTTATAGTCAATTAATTTTATAGGGATTATAGCATAAAGGTTTAGCCTATGTCAATCAAGTATAGTAAACGAAACGATTTTAAACGACTTAAAGAATAATTAACTTTACGTTGAGCTTAACGCCTTATAATCGCGCTTTGAAAAAATTTTATCAAAAGGAAAAGCAATGAAAAAGATAATGATATTATCTTTGGCTACTTCTTGCGCGATCTTTGCCGCAAGCATAAATTTTAACGAACCCGCAGAGGATTTTACTAGAATAAATCCGGAATTTAACAAAAATGTCGTGCTGTCCTACAACAGCTCTATTGCCGACGCTAAAAAATCGGTCGTAAATATCTCCACCACAAAAACCGTCAGCAGCAACGTCGCAGACATGAACGATATGTTTAGCGATCCGTTTTTTAAAGACTTTTTTGGATTTCAGTTTAACATACCTCAAGAAAAACAAAAAAGCAGCTCGCTAGGATCTGGCGTCGTCATATCTAGCGACGGCTACATCGTAACAAACAACCACGTCGTAGAAGATAGCGACGAGATCGTAGTCACGCTGCTAGATAGCGACAAAGAGTACAAAGCTAAAATCGTCGGCACCGACCCTAAAACCGACTTAGCCATCATCAAAATAGACGCCAAAGAGCTAAAAGCCATACCTTTTGCCGACTCGGCTAAGCTAATGGAAGGAGATATAGTTTTTGCCATCGGAAATCCGTTCGGCGTAGGCGGCAGTATCACTCAAGGCATAGTTTCCGGCCTAAACAAAGACAACATCGGCCTTAATCAATACGAAAATTTCATCCAGACAGACGCCTCGATAAACCCAGGCAACTCGGGCGGCGCGCTAGTCGATAGCCGCGGCTATCTAGTGGGCATAAACTCAGCCATACTTAGCCGCAGTGGCGGCAACAACGGCATCGGCTTTGCCATCCCGTCAAATATGACTAAAGATATCGCCAAAAAACTCATCGAAGACGGCAAGATCGAGCGCGGATATATCGGCGTGATGATAGCAAATCTCAACGAAGAGCAAAAAGAGATCTACAAAAACAAAGAAGGCGCGCTCATTAGCAGCGTAGAAAGCGGCCTTCCTGCCGATGCCGCAGGACTAAAACGAGGCGACCTCGTTATCAAAATCGACGATAAAGAGATCAAAAACGCCAACGATCTAAAAAATCTCATCGGCTCGCTAGCTCCAAACAAAGAGATCACGCTAACCTACGAGCGCTCTGGCAAAATCGAAACCGCCAAGATAAAACTAGCTAATGCCAATACAAAAACAAACACCCCGGCGGCAAAAAACGGCACGGCGATCGAGGGCCTTAGCGTCACGGCGATCGACGATAACGCAAGGTATAAATACCGCCTAGCCCCTGATGCTACAGGCATCCTAGTAACAGACGTAAAAGCTGGCTCAAATGCCGAAAAAATCGGCTTTGAAAAAGGCGACATCATCATCCAAATCGCCGAGGAAAATATCAAAAACATGGATGACTTTAACAAGGCCCTAGCAAGCACGAAGGGCAAAAAGACCCTCGTTTGGGTTAATCGCGGCGGACTTTTCCAGGGTCTTGTTATAAAATAATTTCTACATTTAAGGCGCGGGCAACTGCGCCTTTTCTTTTAAATTTTCCAAATTTTACCAGTCAAATTTGACGCTCTATCATTTTAAATTTGACCTGAATAAATTTCTAGTTTCAAATTTGAGCGTCTTAGTTTGGTCAAATTTTACCAAGCTTAACAAAAGCGCTCGTATGTAGGTTGCAAGCGCAGCGCAACAAAAAACAAGCCGCGGCCGCCATTAAAAATTTAGTCAAAACTCGCTATAATCCCCAAAAGGACATAAAATGATAAAAATTCTGATGATAGAAGATGACCTGGAGCTGGCGGAAATTTTGACCGAGTTTTTAGCAAAAAGCGATATGAGCGTAACGACGGCGGAGGAGCCGTATATCGGGCTCTCGACGCTAAACGTAGAAAAATTTGACCTCGTGATCTTAGATCTCACGCTGCCGGGACTTGACGGCCTAGAAGTATGCAAAGAGATTCGCAAACGCCACGACGTGCCTATCATCATCTCAAGCGCGCGCCACGATATCACCGACAAAGTAAACGCCCTAGACAACGGTGCGGACGACTATCTGCCAAAGCCTTACGACCCGCAGGAGCTGCTAGCTCGTATCAAAAGCCACCTGCGCCGCCAAAGCGCGGTATCGGGCGCAAATTTAAGTGGTACAAAAGAGAGCGCACGCGAAAAAGACATCGCGGTAGATGATTTTAAACACGTCATCACGCTAAAAGGCGAGCCGTTAAATTTGACCGCAGCGGAGTACGACATCCTAAAATACATGCTTCAAAAAGAAGGCGGCGCCATCACGCGCGAGGAGTTTATCTACAACTGCGCGAGTATCAGCGAGGACTCGACGAACAAGAGCATCGACGTCATCATAGGCCGAATCAGAGGCAAGCTAGGCGACGACCCCAAAGAGCCAAAATACATCCACGCTATCCGCGGCATCGGCTACAAGCTAATGCAGTAAATTTGACGTAAAGCCCCGCAAATGAAACGCTCATCGGTTTTTTACACTATCACTTTTATCTTTGCGCTTGCGCTTACGAGCATATTTCTCGCATTTTTGTGGTTGATGGACTACGACAAGCAAAACTATGCACGAGAGCTAAACGCCAAGTACTCTACGATCGCTAGAAATCAGCTCTTTTTAATGAGCGGTATCATAAACGAAAAAGAGTACGAGCGTCAAACGGGCGACTTTAAGATGCCTGAGATCACGAACGAACAGCAAAAAGAGGAGATCCTGGCAAACGCAACCGTGCTTGAGGAGATCTCCGCAGATATCGGCTCTAGCGCCATCATGATCTATCAAAATCACCACTATCTAAAAGTCCAGCACGTGGATAAAATCCTGCTTTTAAAGGATAACGACTATCAACCATACCGCTACGACATCATCAAGATTATCTTTTTGCTAGTTGCGATCATACTTCTGGCCGCTTACGTTTTTGTTATCAGAAAGCTAAAACCGCTAAGAAAACTAAAGCGCCAGATAGCCAAATTTGCCGCGGGCGAGATCGACGAGGTGCAAAACGTAAGTAGCGGTAACGACGAGATTTCCGAGGTTGCGGAGGCGTTTTACGACGCGGTGTCCCAGATCAAAAATTTAAACGCGTCGCGCAAGCTATTTTTAAGAAACATAATGCACGAGCTAAAAACTCCGATCACCAAAGGCCGCCTAGCTGCCGAAATGATCGAAAAAAGCAAAAACCAAGAGCGGCTGGTGTCGGTGTTTATAAAACTCGAAAATCTCATAAACGAATTTGCTGCCGTCGAGCAAGTCACGTCAAACATCGCGCTAAATAACACCAAAATTTGCCGTATCGACGACATCATCGACGAGGCACTGGATATCGCTATGGTAGATCCCGGACAGGTTACGATCAGCAAGCTAGAGGACGTGAACCTAAACGCGGACTTTAAGTTGCTAGCGATCGCCGCCAAAAATATGATCGATAACGCGCTAAAATACTCCCCCAATAAGCACGTAAATATCACGATCACGCGCGAATCTATCAAATTTATCAACGAAGGCGAGCGGCTGTCAAAGGAGCTACGCCACTACGTCGAGCCCTTTACCAAAGGCGAAAGTGCGCAAAAGAGCTTTGGTCTGGGGCTCTACATCGTCGAAAATATAATCAAAGCTCATAAGCTAACTCTAAGCTACGAGTACAAAAACGGGCTAAACGTGTTTAGCTTTGAAAATCTGCAAAATATAGCGGCGTAGAAGTAAATTTGAGCATTTTGTAAAATTTGCGGCACGCGAGATAAATTTGAGCTAAAATTTAAAGCGAGCTGTTTTTGTTTAAATTTTAAAATTTGGCGTATCGTTTGCGACTAACTAAACGCCAAATTTTGGGCCGTAAATTCGTCGCTTGTTTAAATTTGCATATGGTCAAATTCAAAGCCCCTCGCTACTCATAATAAAAAGACTTTGCAGGCGCGAAATTTAGCCTCGCCTTTTCGCACAGCACGTAAAAATCAACCTTGCCGCCGCGAGACTTAAACTCAAAATAACATTCGTAAAGCTTTACGAAGTATTCAAACTCTAAATTTAGCCGCGCGCTTATCTCGTGTTTTTATCTTGCGTCACGAGCTTCGCGGGTTAGTTGCTCATAGTATGAGCGCTCGATCAGGCAGCCATCTGGAAAGTGGTGCGCACCCCAGTCTAGCGCGTCTAGTAGCATGCAAAAGTATAGCTCCACAGTTCGCTCGTCGCAGCGCTCATGGCGGTATGCACGGCGCAAAAGCTCGTCCCCACCAAGCTCATGCAAACCGCGCATGTAAATCTGATGCGCCCAGCGTAGATGCGGCATCTCGCCTGCGTCGCAGCACCCTTTTAGATACTCGCCGACTAGCTCGCCGAGCCGAAATGGCAGCTCGCCGTTGCCGCGGTTTTTTAGATTTTTTAGCTCGCTTTTGCTTTCGTCTAAAATTTCGCAGCAGAGCTCACCCAGTGCGTAGTTCCGCTGCGTCTGGCTAAATTCGCTTTTAAATTTACCAACGGTGCCCTTTAGATACTCGTTTGCCAGCTTTTAGTCCCGTATCATAGAGCCTTAGGTATTCGCAGAGCTCAAATTTTAGCCGGCCAAAAGCGTCCGTTTGCATTTAGTTTCCTTGTCTGCGTAAATTTAGCGCATAAAAACCACGACTTGACTCTGCTCAAACGCGACCTTCCGCCCCGCTAGATATAGCTCGAAATAGGGCTTTAAAAAGTCCTCTTGTGGCCTTTGCGCGTAGTTTGGATACTGCAAATACGCCGACAGAAGGTAGTCGCAGTCGATCGAATAGTACGCCTCGCTGAGCACCCATAGCTTCACATCAAGCTTAGGCGAATCTATCATCCACTCGCCCCGCATAAGGCGTCCGCAAGCCCACCTTCGTGATCTGCGAGATCAGAGCTCTCCTGCACGCGCGCGGATTTTATTTCGTCAAGCATTTTTAAAAGCTCGTCATTGCCGAGAAACTCGGCAAAAATTTTTAAATTTCGAACGTGCGCTAAAGCTAGGCTCTTAAGTCCTTCGTCATCAAATTTCGGATCCTGCGGTGGACAAAAATACCCCGGCGCCACGCCCCGACCAAACGCCTCTTGCGTCTGCTGCGCCGTGGCTGTGTAGATCGGCATTATGCGCGCTTGCAGCTCGGTGCCGTTTTGCAGCGGCGCAAACACCGTTTCTATACCGATGCCATCGGGCATAAAGCACTGAAAAAGTCCGTAAAACTTATCCTGCAGATCTATCTCTTTGCAATCTAAATCAAGATCCAGCCCTGCAGCCTCGTCAATGCGGCGCGCATACTCGAAATTCGTCATTTTTCTCCCCAAATTTGGATTAAATTTTGAGCATTATATCTTAAAGGGTCTCAAATTTTTGCTTGCAAATTAATATAATAACTTTCAAAATAGCAGCAAAATATGGCGTAAATTTAGCATAAGCACCAACCTTAAGCATAGCTTTTCTAAATGACGTAAGTAAATTTAGCAACCGTTGCAGTATAAAAAACATAGGCAAACTTACGGCTACTACTTGGTTGCGGATACCTTACACGATGTACAATTTCTAGTTTGGAGGGCAAATTTGACGCCGACGGCGGCTTAAATTTAAAAATTTACACGCGCGAGAATAAAAACTCGAACGAAAATAATTTAAAGCGGCGTATTTTTATATAAATAAAATTTCGCCGCTTTTTATATAATTCAAAAAATAGACGAGCCAGCGCGGTCAAAACAGCAAATTTTTATTCGCTCAAATTTAACCCAAAAGCATTTCGGCTAAAATGCCGATTTATTCATTCCTAAGCGTCTCAAGTACGTTTATTTGCGCGGCTTTTTTAGCAGGGTAAAACGACGAAAACGCCACTATAACGACCGCTCCGACCAAAATCATAACAAGATCGAGCAAAGATAACTCCATAGGAAGCTTCGCGCTGCCGTAAACGTCGGCTGGCAAATTTACGATATCAAAGCTACCGAGTAGCCATACGCCAAAGAGCCCGAGCACGAGTCCAAACACTATCCCACCTCCACCTATCGTGGCTCCCAGCGCAAAAAAGCTCTTTTTGATCTCGGCCTTGCTAGCGCCCAGCGAGAGTAGTAACGCGATCTCCTGGCGGCGATTCATGACGGTCATGAGCAGCGAGCTTACGATATTTAGTGAGGCAACTAGGATGATGAGCATCAAAACGATGAAAAGCGCGCGTTTTTCGAGAGCCAAAGCAGAGAAAAAGTTACCGTTTTGCTGCCACCAGCCGATGGCTTTTTGTCCTAGCCGTAGCTCGCGCGAGATCTTTTCGATATCGGCGAACGGATCGTCTGAAAACACATGTATGCCGTCAAATTTGCCCTCATCGTACTCAAGTATCTTACGCAGCGCCTCCACGCTCGTGTATAGATAGCTTTTATCGTAGGCCACAAGCCCCGAGCTAAACGAGCTCACGACGTCAAAGCGCTTCATTTTGGGCGTTAGAGCAAAGCCGCTCGGGTCATTTTTGGTAAAAATGAGCGTGAGTTTGTCATTTTCGTTTATCATCATCTCGTTTTTGACGCCTTGACCTACGAGCAGGCCGTATCCGTCAAGCTCGCGGTCCTCAAGGCCGGCCGCAACGACTGAGTTTATCTGCTTTTCGTCGGCTGAATTTACGCCAAAAAGCAGTCCGCCCTCAAAGCTATTCGCCCCCTTTATGATAACTTGACTCATGATGTATGGGCTAAATTTAAGATTGGGAAACTTCTGTTTTAGTTCGCTAACGTCGCTCTCGTCGATGTTGCCGCGTATGGCGGAGAGGATCGTGATCGGGTAGTTCATAGTAAAAAGTTTGCGCTCAAATTCTTTGTCAAAGCCGTTCATGATCGCCATCGCAACGATGAGCACCATGAGCCCGACGCCCACACCTAGAAACGCTAGCAGCGCTGAAAGCATGATAAAGGGCTGGGTTTTGTCAAACCGTAGATATTTGAAAAGTAGATATTTGGTTAGGCTCATTTGATTTTCCGTTGTTTAAATTTGGACTTTGGCTTGCTCGCTATTTTTGCGTCGCTTGATCTTATTTTAAATTTGCGCCGAGCGCGAGCTAAAATTCAAATTTGAATATCCGTGCAAATTTGACGTCAAATTTTAAAACCCGCTTGAAAAAGCTAAGCGTTTTAAATTTACGTTACGATTCCGCGCCGCTTCAAAAAGGTGGCAAATTTAAATGCTAAATTTAGCAAACCGCCGCCAAAACGCCAAAGCTAAATTTTGTCCCAATCCTCAGCAAAAGCTCCTTTTTTAGGGCCGCTCTTGCCGTGGCAGTCTTTGTATTTTTTACCGCTTCCGCACGGGCACGGGTCGTTTCGCGATACTTTTTTACCAGGCTTTTCTTCGCTCTCGGGTGCACGGGCAGTCTCGCTATCTTGCGCTTCTTGCGGCGCAGACTCACTAGGCTCAGAGAAGCTTAGGCGCACGGCTGTTAGTATCTTGATACTCTCAAATTTGATGCGACTAACGAGCTCCATAAAGAGGTTAAAGCTCTCTTTTTTATACTCGGTGAGCGGGTCTTTTTGATTGTAGCCGCGCAGTCCGATGCCGGTTTTTAGGATGTCCATCTGATATAGATGTTCGCGCCATGCGGTGTCTAGCACCTGCAGGCAAAGCACCTTTTCTAGGTATCTGCGCTGATCAGCGCCTATGACGCCCATTTTTTCTTCGTAGTCGGCTTCAAATTTGGCCGTTATCTTCTCCGCAAGCTCGGCGTAGTCGAGATCTTTTAGCTCGTCAGGCTGCATTAGCGCGCCGTTTGAGATTATCACGGAGCTTAGTTTTTCGAGGTTGTATTCGCTCTTTGGCTCGCCTGCGTAAATTTCAGCTTGAGCTAGCAGATGCTCGACAAATTCGGCGCGATTTTGCTTAATCTTTTCGCCGACTTCGAAATTTGGATCAAGTAGCTCGTTTCTAAATTTATACACCGTTTTTCTCTGCTCATTTGCGACGTCGTCGTACTCGAGGATATGTTTTCGCGCTTCAAAATGCAGGCTCTCGACCTTTTTTTGTGCGTTTTCGACAGCTCTTGTGACCATTTTTGAGTCGATGCTTTCGCCCTCTTCGATACCTAGACGCGTCATTATCGCCTTGATGCGGTCGCTGCCAAATATTCGAAGCAAATTATCCTCGAGGCTTAGATAAAAGCGGCTCACTCCAGGATCGCCCTGACGTCCGGAGCGGCCTCGAAGCTGGTTGTCGATACGGCGGCTTTCGTGCCTTTCGGTGCCGATGATGTATAGACCGCCTAAGTTTCGCACCTCGTCGTCGATGCGGATATCTACGCCGCGTCCAGCCATATTCGTCGCGATCGTAACTGCGCCGCGAGCGCCGGCCTGAGCGATGATCTCGGCCTCTTTTTCGTGGTTTTTGGCGTTTAGCACGGAGTGCGGGATTTTCTCTTTTACAAGCAGGTTATGCAGTTTTTCGCTCTTTTCGATCGAGGCGGTACCCACAAGTACGGGCTGACCGCGGTCGTGAGCCTTTTTGATCTCGTCGATCACGGCTTTAAATTTCTCATTTTCGGTTTTATAGATGAGATCGTTGTTGTCTTTTCTTATTACCGGAACGTTTGTCGGGATCGAAACGACATCAAGCTTGTAAATTTGCGAAAACTCGGTCGCCTCCGTCTGCGCCGTACCCGTCATGCCCGATAGTTTTTTGTAAAGCCTAAAGTAGTTTTGAAATGTAATATCGGCTAGAGTTTGGCTCTCCTCTTGGATCTTTACGCCCTCTTTAGCCTCGAGCGCTTGGTGTAAGCCCTCGCTAAATCTTCGTCCTTCGCTAAGACGTCCCGTAAATTCGTCGACGATGACGACTTGCCCGTCGCGAACGACGTAGTGCACGTCCTTTTCAAAGAGATTGTGCGCTTTTAGAGCTTGGTCTAGGTGATGGCTCAAAATCGCGTTTTCCATGTCATATAGATTTGCCACGCCAAAGAGCTTTTCAGCCTTTGAGATGCCTTCTTCGGTGATCGCTATCGTGCGGTTTTTCTCATCGACGGTAAAGTCGCCCGTGGCTTTTTCTTGCAGAGTCGCAGGCGGTTCGCCGCGCTTCATCTGGCGCGCGACCTCGTTTGCTTTGATGTAGCCGTCTAGCGTGCGATTCGTAGGACCCGAGATAATGAGCGGAGTCCTGGCTTCGTCGATAAGGATACTATCGACCTCGTCCACGATGACGAAGTTGTGCTCTCTTTGCACCTTGTCTTTGAAATCCATTTTCATATTGTCGCGTAGGTAGTCAAAGCCAAATTCGTTATTCGTACCGTACGTGATATCGCTATCGTATGCGGCTTTTCGCACTGCGTCGTCGTATTCGCCGCCTAGTATCACGCCGACGCTAAGGCCTAGAAATTTATAAATTTCGCCCATTTGCGTCGCGTCGCGTTTGGCGAGGTAGTCGTTTACGGTCACGACGTGCACTCCCTTGCCGCTCATCGCGTTTAGCACGACGGGCAAGCTTGCCACGAGGGTTTTACCTTCGCCCGTTTTCATCTCGGCGATCTTGCCGTCGTTTAGCACCATGCCGCCGATTAGCTGAACGTCGAAATGGCGCATATTTAGCGTCCTTTTACCGACCTCGCGCACGATGGCGAACACATCGTCTAGCAGCTCGTCCTGGCTCTTTTCTCCGTTTTGTACCTGTGCTTTAAATTCGTTAAATTTTGCCTTTAGCTCATCGTCGCTCATCGCTTGATATTTGCTCTCGAGCGAGTTTATGTAGGCGACTCGTTTGAAATATTTTTTTACTTCTCTGTCGTTTTTCGTGCCGAATACCTTCTGCATAAACGCCGTTATCATTTTTAGCCTTTTTAAATTTTGTTAAAGCTTGGATTTTAACATTTTATTATTTAAACTTAGCTAGAATTTAGCCCGATAAAGGAAAATATATGAAAAAAATTTTAGCATTTTTGCTCTTTTGCGCCTCGGCTTTCGGAGTTACGTTAAATTTCGTCACGCTTCAAAGCGACTTCGTGCAAACCATCACGAGTGAGAACGAAACGGTCGATTATTTCGGTAAATTTTACGCAAAAAGTAACAACCGCGCCTACTGGATCTACGAGCGCCCGACACCTAAAAAAATCTACTTTGATAAAAACCGCGTAGTCGTGATCGAGGATGCCCTCGAGCAAGCGATCATCTCTAAATTTGAAAAGGCGCCCAATCTAATCGACGTCGTTAGAAACGCGGTTAAGATCACCGACACTCTCTACAAAGCCAAATACGACGGTGTAGAGTATCTAATCACCGTCAAAAACTACATCCCGACAAGGATCGACTACGAGGATAAGCTTGGCAATAAAATCAAAATCACGCTAAGCAACACGAAAAAAGATTTTAAGATAAGCGATGATTTGCTGACGCCGGTGATACCGTCGTATTATGACGTTATAAACCAATAAACTTTTAGCAAAAAGCGGCTTGTCTTTTGGGCGTCTTTATAGAAACCCCGCCTGCGGCGTCGCTACGCTGGTTTTGAATGAGTTTGCAAAAATATCGCTGCGGCAACCTACGTGGTTGGCCTTGCTCATTTTTACTTCACAACATTCAAATCCATCTCAAAACAAGCGTAGCGTTTTTGCAAAGCAAAATGTTTCTACAAAATACTTCGCCTTATCGCCTTTTGTTCAAATTTGAAGTAAAATTTTGTAAAAATCTGTTTTTAAATTTTACCCACCGAGACCCTCATCTTGAAAACGTAAATTTAAAAACGCGAGGCGCGAAAGAGCTAAATTTAACCTGCACGTAGCGCACAACTTCTCACGTGTAGTGGGGTTGGAGAGGGCTTCTGCGTCGCTACGCTAGCAGCTGCAAGCAGATGGGAGAGGGTCTGCTTTTGGCAGTTGCGAGGCAAAGCCGAAGCAAAGAAAGGCGACGCTCTACTTTAGCTTCACTACGTTCGCTACCGTCGCCCTACGGGCTTGAGACCGCTTCGCTTGTAGCTACAAGCAGACCGTAAGCAGAACCTCTTTCTCTCCCAAAGAAAAAGAAAAAGCTTATAGCACCGCCGAGACCCGAGTCTCGGTGTATAAAATTTATAAATTTAATCCCAAATTTTTACCGCTCGCCAAAATCCTTGCCAAAATCATCTATCTGATTTAAATCCATCGGCTTAAGCTGGCTTTTATTTCCTCGCAAGATATCCTCGACCTGCTCTTTTTGCGATCTTTTTGAGCCCGTAGTTTTGACGTTTTTTAGCGCTTCAAGCAGCTCTTCGATATTTGGTTCGCGCACGGTTTTTAGCGAGATAATGAGCACCTCGTCGATATCGATCGAGTGCTTTTTGGCGGTGTATTTAACAAGAGTTTCTTTAAATTTTTCCTTGCCGAGCGAAGTTAGCAGATCCTCGACGTAAAAGCTACCGATAACGACGTTTAGCGCGTCAAGCACGTATGCTTCGTTATCCGCGACGTCGCGCCCCTCTAGACGCAGGCTCACGCTTACTTTTTTGATCGAGCTTTTGGCGTCTCTGGAGTATAGATCGGTTTCAAAATTATCGATATTTAACGTCTCGGCAAAGGCCATAACCGCGGCAAAAGCCAGCGCAAAAATCTTTTTCATACGTCTTCCTTAATGTTTTCAAATTTGTTTTCAAGATAGAATTTCTCGACCTCTTCGTCTATTTTAACGACGCTTTGCAAATACTCTCTAAACGGCCGACTTTTGCCGTAAAATATCTTCAGTTTTTTTGGATCGATCGCCCGCGAGAGCGCGACGTAGAGCTGCCCGTTGGCAAAGATGTGATTTAGGTCGCACACTAAATTTTCGATGCTCATGCCTTGGGATTTATGGATCGTGATCGCGTAGGCTAGCTTTAGCGGAAACTGAGTTAAAGACGCCCTCGCGCGCTCCTCGAGATGCTCGCCAGCCATCACAAACTCGCTCATATCAAATCTCGCTCGCTCCACCTCGACGATCTCACCGTTAGCTTTTTGTACGATGACGCTTTTTATCTCGCCGTTTTCTTTTAAAATTTGCATTATCTGCCCGCGCTCGCCGTTATAATACTCGCCCCATTTATTTACGGTAAATATAACTTTCGCGCCGATTTTTATGTTTAAAATTTCAGGCGCGTAAAGGTTTGCGATCCAGCGATTCAGCGCGTTTTCATTTAAATTTTCATCATAAATTTCCACTAGCGCTTCGGCTCTTTCAAGCGGCGTCGGTAGCTTAGAGAGCATCTTGTTATTTAGCTCGTCCGCTTCGTAGTTTCGCCCGAAAAGCACGCTCGTATCGTCATCTACCTGCACGATTGGCACGCGTAAATTTTCGATATATGCAAACACCTCGGGGCTCAGCCGCCCGACGCGAAGCATGGATAAGATATCGTAAAATTTCTTGTCTTTCGTACGTTTTGAGACGACCAGTTCGATATTTTTAAACTCAAATTCATGCCACGAGCTAGAGTTAAAAGCATAAAGAAATTTAAACAGCGAGTTGCCGTCATCGCCGTTTTTTCGCACGGGCGGCAGCTGATAAAAGTCGCCCACGAGCATCACGCGCCCGACGAATCGCGAGCTCATCAAGCGGTAATAAATCATATCCATCAGCCCCGCGCTGATCATCGAGATCTCGTCTATCACGATGAGATCGCAGACGTCGAGCATCTTTTTTAGTTCGCCAAGTTTCCCACGCTGTTTGCGGTCGTAGCCGCGTAGCTCCTCAAGGCTTGAGCAAATGCCGAATTTAAAAAAACTATGCACGCTCACTCCGCCGACGTTTACCGCCGCGATGCCGGTGCTGCCCAGCACCACGACGTTTTTTAGATCGCTTTTATAGTGCTTTATGACCGCTTGCGTGAGGTGGCTTTTGCCCACGCCGCCACGCCCGGTGAGAAAGACATTTGATTTTTTTAAGATGTCTAGCAGCTGGTTTAACACAAATTTCCCTAATTTTTTGTAAAATTATAGCTTATTTTTAAGGAGCTAGATTGAAATTTTACAAATTTATATTTTCCGTAGCGACGGCGTTAGCGATGCTAGGCGGCTGTGCATCGTCAAAAGATACCCAGGGCGCGGTAAATTTACCCGATCAAGGCGCTAACGCCGCGCCCGCATACGACATGCCCGAGGAGAGCTCGGATGAAAATTTAGGCCACATCAGTTATCTAAAATTTGACGTCGATCAAAATGCAAATGCGCTGCCGATACTGCCTTTTGAGGCTCAAAGTAGCGGCGAAATGCTACTGCAAAAACGCTTTAGCGCGCTTGATCTAAAAGCGCCTTCAACCACCGCAAAAGACGCTTTTTGGGCGCTAGATTACTATAAAAATACGGCAAAAAGGCAGTATTATTTCTCAAATATGCGCAAAATACCAAACGAATGGTTTGAAAAAGTGCGCAAAAACGCTAGCGTAGAGAGCTTTGGCAAGGTTTCTTTGCCCGCAGTAACGACGGCAAACGCGAGTCTGCGAAATCTACCGACCGACGAGGCCGTACTTTATAATCCCGTGCGCGCAGGCGAAGGGCTGCCGTTTGACTACGCCCAGCTATCTTTCGTCTCCATCGGATATCCGCTTTACGTTTCGCACTTTTCGGCCGACGGCGCGTGGGCGTTCGTAGGTAGCGACGCCGCATGGGCCTGGGTGAAATCGACCGAAATCAAAATTCTAAGCGCGGACGGCGTGCGCGAGCTAAAAAACTCTAAATTTCTAAGCATCATTAAAGACGAAGAGCCCGTATACGACAAAAACGGCAACTTTTTATTTTACGGGCGTATAGGCGCGATTTTGCCGTTTCAAAGCGAGGATCAGTTTAAATTTTACGGCAAAATCCAGACCCAAAACGGGCTAAAAAACTACGAGATATCAAAGCAAAACGCGAGCCGCTTCCCGCTTAAATTTAGCGACGAAAACGTAAGAACGCTGGCATCATCGCTGCTCGGGCAAAGCTACGGCTGGGGTGGGTTCGGCGGTAAGCGCGACTGCTCGCTGTTTTTGCAGGATTTCCTCGGTAGCTTTGGCGTGTGGTTGCCGCGAAACTCAAAGGCTCAAGGCCAAATCGGCAAGGTCGTGAGCTTAGCAAATTTAAGCGCGGAAGAAAAACTGCGTGTCATCAAAACGCAAGCCGTGCCGTATAGAACGCTATTTCACATGAACGGGCACATCATGCTCTACGCGGGTATGCGCGGCGACGAACCGCTCGCCGTGCACGACGTCTGGGGCATCCGCACGAAAGATAACGGCAGAGCCATGATCGGCGGCATAGCGATTACGACGCTAAAAATCGGCTCGGATGTCTCCGATATCGATCCAAAACGTTTGCTGGTTTCGCGGATAAACTCCATGAATACCTTTGAAGTGGCTAGCGGCGAGGAGGCGCAGCGTGCGAAAAAATCGGCGATCGAAAAAGCTTACGGTGTAAAAATCGTCGGCAACGAGGTGATTTTCGCTGACGGCAGTAAAATTAAATTTGACGACGGCGAGACAAAAGATACGGCGCACCTGCTAAACCTTGCCGACGTCGAGGATACTTTTGCGCAGCCTTATCCGCTATTTAAGCCTCTAGCTCTACCTAGCAATGACGCTGGCAGATACCGAAACTACGAGCTTTTGGATAAAATTTACGGCGCGAGCGAGGCGGAAGTGAAGGCAAATTTAACCGACGTCGTTTGGCTAAAAAATCACGGCGGCAAGACGTTTAAATTTAACTCCAAAAACGGCGCAGCAGCTGCTCTGCAAGCTGTTTCAAACGAACTTGACGCGCTGGCCCTGCAAAAACCCGAGCTACTAAAATTTCTCGATAATCCATCAGGTACGTTTAACTGGCGCGTGATCGAAGGCACAAAGCGCAAGAGCTCCCACTCCTACGGCATCGCGATCGACATAAACACCGACAAGAGCGACTACTGGCGCTGGAGCAAGGACGGCCGCTACCGCAATCAAATCCCCGAGGAGATCGTGCGCGTCTTTGAAAAGCACGGCTTTATCTGGGGCGGGCGCTGGGTGAGCTTTGACACGATGCACTTTGAGTATAGGCCTGAGTTTGGGCATTTGAGATAAATTTGACAGTAGTTTTGACGATAAATTTGAGTGAAAACAGCTCAAATTTATCGTTATTTTTTGGCTGGTAGCGAGGCGTCGCAGACCGTAAATTTAAGCTACAATCAAGAAGGTGCGAATAAATTTTGCTTTGCCGCTTTTTGGCGTAAAATTTAAGGCAGACGACACGAAAAATCTATCGCTTCTGTGGCAAATTTGAGCTAAACCGGAATTAAATTTGCCGTCAAGTTCAGCTACGTTTTTAGCAAAAACAGGATTAAATTCGGCGGTTTGATTTCGGTAAGCGGGTCATTTTCGCGTTTACGTGCTTTTTGATATTTGGCAAAAATTTGCAAGCGATTGCGAGAGGCTCGCCACCCTTTTTGTTGTTTGCTAAATTTAGCTTTGGTATGGGCTGGGCGGTTAAATTTGACGCCGAAAAGACGCGGTATTGGTTTAGCCTGCGTTTTATAGTTCGTAAATTTTGCGCAAGCCAGACGGACGACGATAAAATTTGACCTGCCGTTTTTTAAATTTAGGGCGGCGATTTGCTGTTTTGCCGTCGCCCATATTTTTTACCGTTTTTACAAATTTTACGCCGCTCGCAAATTTGCTTCCATTCTTGTCGTTTGTTTCATGGCTACGTTTTGCTTGCCAAATTTGGCTACGATTTGATTATACCAAGCCTAAAGCCTCCGAAAATCTTACCGAAAAATTTAGATAAAATTTCAAGCGGTAATTTTTCCAAAGTCTCACTAGAAATTTGATACGCACAAATTTATAACAACTTTTGCGCCGCTAGCTAGCAAATTTTGCCAACAAACCCCTGCTGCTTAATTTACCGCGATCTTAATTCTTTTACTTATAAACGCCTCTTGCAATTCGCTTTCAAACATCCGCTTGATCTCGCTTCCAAGCACGCAGTTAGCATTTCGCTCGAGGTGGTAGATCACGTTTCCTTCTTCGCCCGGGCTTAGGCAGACGCAGTTAAAATAACTCTTATCTGAAGCATTGCCTGAGACAAGGTAAACAAGCCCGCCTTCAGGGATAAAATTTCCCTCCTCCAGCCCGCGCGGCACGGGCATTATTCTAATCGCCGCTCCGGCGTAAAATTTCGCACTGCCAGCTATATCTTTAATGTTTATCCACTTGGCCATTTTGCGCTTCTTTTTCCAAATTTAGCTCTAAAAGCGCGCTTTCGCCGACGACGCGAACGCCAAGTTTTTTTAGAGCCGATGTTGTTAGGCCGTCGCCGCTAACGATCCGCCCAGTAAAGCTTCCGTCATAAATTTCGCCGCTTCCGCAGCTTGGGCTTCGCTCTTTTAAAACCGCGATTTTGCAATCGTTTTTACGGGCGATATCGGCGCAAATTTGCGCGCCCGAAAGAAACTCTCGCGTAACGTCGCGGCCGCTAAATTTAGTCATCACCCGTCCGTTTGAGCAAATTTCGGCAGGTTCGCGCGGGGTCGTTAGCCCGCCCAGATACTCCGGACAAACGGCTACGAGCTCGTAAATTTGATCTAGTTTATCGAGCGTGTCCGCAGAGATAGCATCTGCGTTATTGCCGCCGTTATATTTGCAGTTTTCGCCGAGCAAACAAGCGCTGATTAAAATTTTGGGTTTATTTTTCATCGTTAGTTCCGAAATTTGATGGTTGGCAAGCGTTATTTTGGTTCAAATTTACTAACGCTTCGGACGGCAAATTTACCGCCGATTGGTTAAGCCAAATTTGACGAATTTGGGCTTAAATTTAACACACATCGCGTCAAATTTGACGACCAAATTTTCCAAAAACACCCTTGAAAGCTAGACGCCAAATTCAGCAAATTTTAGCCGCACCATGTAAAACTCAAGGCGGGCTTAAACGCCAAATTTAGCCTAAAGTCCGGCCTCTTTTTTGATTCTATCTATATACATTTGCCTTAGCATAGGTACGTATTTACCGACTTTGCCGCCGTTTATCGGCTTGCCGTCGGCCCTGACGACGGGCAATATCGGTAGCGTCGCAGCCGAGATAAACACCTCGTCGGCATCGTAAACGTCTTGCATCGTAAACGGTCGCTGTCTGATCTCAAGCCCCGCCTTTTCGGCAAAACCTAAAATCACCTTGCGGCGGATACCAGGCAAAATCTCGTTTGAAAGCGGCTTAGTTATCAGGACGTTATCTTTTATGATAAAAGCAGACGAGCTAGTCGCCTCGGTCACAAAACCGTTTTCGACCATAAAGCCTTCGTAGGCGCCGGCTTTTACGGCTTGTTCTTTGGCATAGCACTGCGCCAAAAGCGAGGTGGACTTGATGTCGCGGCGCTTCCAGCGGATATCCTCGACGCTAACGACCTCGATACCGGTCGCCGCGTCAGGGTTTGAGACGATATCTTTTTCGTAGCAAAAGACGAAACAAGTTGGCTTTAAGCCTTTTATAAATTTAAAATCCCTATCGGCGACGCCGCGGGTGATCTGCATATAAACGCCGCCTTCTTTTAGGTTATTTCGCCAGACTACTTCCTCTAAAACTCCCTGAAAATCGCTCTTTGAAAGCGGCAAGCTTAGCTCGATCGCAGCTAGGCTTCTCTCAAATCTCTCCCAAAAATCATCCCTATCCACGAGCCGTCCGTTTAGCACGGGCACCACCTCGTAGATGCCGTCGCCAAAGATAAATCCGCGGTCAAATGCGCTAACTTTAGCCGCTGCTGCGTCTATAAATTCGCCGTTTAGATATACTATTCCGTTCATTTTTTCTCCTTAAAATTTAAGTAATTTTAGCTCAAATACTCTTAAAAAAGCGTTGCTTTAAGGCCAAATTTTAGCTTGGATTACGAAGTTTTTGCTATAATTGAGGCTAAATTTAAGGATAATCATAAATATGAAAAATAACGCGTTTAAAAATTTAATCCTAGAAAATATCTTTGTTATCTCGAAGCAACCAGTGCTGTTTCGCGATCTGCTCGAGGCTAACTGCCTTTTTAACGAAGGCATGTTAGTAGATCCTGCTAAGCTAAATTTTAAATTTCGCTATGCAAGAACTTACCTAGTTTACGGGCTTTTGTGTTTTGTCGTGTTTTTTATTTTACTGCTTTTGACGCACCACCTTTTTACCAAACTCGACTTTCACCTCTCGATCGTTAGCGCGGTAGTGGGCACTTCAGCCGTTTTTATCGGCTTTGATATGTTTAAAATTTGGGCGAGAAAAGCCGTGAGTAAAGAGCTTATAAAAAAGGCCTGGAGCGTGCATTTTCCGTATTTTAGCTACGAAAAATACTCCACAAAAGTCGAGATGATCTACAACGAAGCGGTCAAAAACGAGATCCCGCGCAAAGACTTGGAGCAATACGTCCTAGAGCGCCTAGTCGCGCAGTCTGAAGCCGGGATTTAGTTATTGCAAGATAAGCGGGTCTAAAATTTGATTTTTGTATTTCATTCGCTCGAGTTTCAAGCGAAGCTCTCTATTTTCTTCGAGCAAGACGTCGCGTTTGCCGCTTAGATCGCCGATTTCGCGGCTAATGTAATAAATTTGATTTGTGATGTAAATTTTAGGCAAAAACAAAGCAAGCGCGATAAAAAGCCCCAGATACGCCGTCGCTAACGTTTTATAGTCTAAATTTCGTTCCTTTTTTTGCTCGCCGCTAAACTCTAAAAGCTCATTTTTATCTTGCATTTTTACCTCTTGAAATTTTAAAAATCCTCATTTTCGCGCAGCTTGAGCGCGGATTTGACTTGACTTCGGCAGCGCTTGGCGTTATTGCCTTTTTACTGACTATTTTACCTAGCGCGTTATCCCCTCCGCACGTGCATCTTAGAGCTTGCGGCGGACAAATGCAGCTTTGCGCCCACTGCCTAAATTTATTTTTTACGATACGATCTTCTAGCGAATGAAAGCTGATTATTGCCACGATACACTCGTCGATCTGCGAATCCTCGATGCTTTGTAGCAAATTTTGCAGTTCGCCTAGCTCGTTGTTGACTTCTATTCTGATCGCTTGAAAAGCTAACGTCGCCGCGCTAACGCTGCGCCCGTTTACGCCCTTTAGGCCGATTATTTGCGCGAGGCGTTCGGCGCTTTTTATCTCGCCGCTTTGCCTGGCTTCTATGATTTTGGCGGCAAATTTGGCCGGACTAGGTAGCTCGCCGTAGTCAGCAAATATACGCTCTAGCTCACGCGCACTATAAGAATTTACAACGTCGTAAGCTGAAATTTTAGCCTGCGCATCCATACGCATATCTAAATTTTCGCTCTTTAGTCCAAAGCCGCGCTCGTTTTTATCGAGCTGCAACGACGAAACGCCGATGTCGGCCAGGATACCGCGGATTTGAGATTGTTCTACTTTGCCCAAAATTTCTGAAAATTTGCTCTTAAAAATTTGCGCTCTTTGGCCAAATTTTTTAAGTCTTTCGGAGCTAAATTTGATTGCTTCTTCATCTTGATCGCAGGCTATCAAATTTACGTTTTGATTTTGCTCTAAAATCGCGCTAGAATGCCCGCCGTATCCGAGCGTACAATCGACAATCACGCCGCTTTTTATATCCTCAAAAGCTTGCAAAACTTCATTAAGTAGCACGGGAACGTGTGGGGAGTTCAAATTTAGCCTTTATTTTTTGTGTATAATAACAAAAAAAGTTTATAAAAGGTTAAAATGGACTTAAAATACTGCGCAAGCGAGATCAGCAACATCGCTCTTTCGATGTTTAGAAAAAACTTTTTCGGCGTCTTTCACGGCTCTATTTCAGCTAGAATTCAGCACGACTCTTTTTTGATAAATAAAAGAACGACGATTTTTGATAATCTCAAAGAAGAAGATCTCATAATGCTAAACTCAAAAAGGGATTATCGCTGGAACGATGCGAGCATAGACGCGGACATCCACCTAAATATATACAAAAATATAAACGAAGCCAAATATATCTGTTATGCCATGCCACCTTATCTAACAGCTTATACTTTGGGGCATTCTTTTATCCGTCCGAGGGATTTTTTTGGTTATATCAAACATCACGAGATCCCGATCTATGATCCAAAACAGTTTGACGACTGGTATGAGCGCGCGGATACGGAAATTTATCGCTATATGTTAGAGAATAAAACTAACATAATGGTTATCAAAGGATACGGCGTATACGTACACAGCAGGACTCCGTATCAGCTGGCAAAAGACGTCGCGATCCTTGAAAATACGTGCAAATTGCTAAGCATAGCTCGCCTTTACGAATCTGAACGAAACTAACGTCTTTAAAAATGTTAATTTTTTTGAAATTTTATCGATAAAAAGCGCGTTTTTAAGGTGATATTTACGATATTTCAGTAAAATAATGCATAAAATTTTTATAAATTTGAAGGAATTAGATGATAACTTGGATGCAAAAGCATAGAAAATACCTCGTCGTGACGATCTGGGTAAGCACGATAGCCTTCGTCGGAGCGGGCTTCGTCGGATGGGGAGCATACGATCTAAATGCAAGCAGAGCTAGCTCGGTAGCTAAGGTCGGGCACAGAAATATAAGTATCCAAGAGTTTCAAAACAGATACGGTCAGCTTCATGCGTACTATAGCCAGCTTTTTGACGGACAGTTAAGCGACGAAAAGGCAAGTGAGCTAGGCATAGAAAATTTAGCTTTAGAGGCGTTAGTAAACGATGCTATGCTTTTAAATTTCGCAGATGACTTGGGGCTGGGCGTAAACGACGAAGATATAGTAAAATACATCATTGCAGATCAAAATTTCCACTCGAACGGTGAATTTGACAAAGAGCTTTACAAAAATACTTTAAAAAGAGCCAGAACTACTGAAAGCGAATACGAGGAGAGCCTAAAAAACGTAATACTTTTAGATAAGCTAAGACATGCTATAAATTTACCCGCAAACGCTCAAGATATAGATATGCTAACGGCTAGCTTTTTGATGCAGGATAAAATCTCTATGAAAGTCGTAGAGGCTGGCGCAGACGAAATAAAAATAGATGAAGATGCACTAAAAAAACTCTGGGAAGAGCACAAAAACGAATACAAAACCATGACCGAATTTAAGCTTGATACCAAATTTGTCCCGGTTATATCAAGCAATGCAAATACTAACGAACTAACGGAATTTTACAACGAAAACAAAAACGAATATAAAGGTAGCGACGACAAAATAAAAGAATTTGAGGCTGTTAAAGATGAAGTACTAAAAGACTACAATCTCAAACAAACCAAAAAAGTCGCGCTTGAAGAGTATCTAAAAATAAAGAAAGACGAGAAACAAGCAGATGCATCGATAGCTACATTTGAAGATAATGCGAGCTTGCCGATGGACGAGCTAAAACTAGCAAAAAAAGGCGATACCCTAAAGCCGTTTGAATACGAAGACGGCTATATGATAGTAAAGGTAAAAGAGATCATAGCACCGAGAGTAATGAGCTTTGATGAAGCGAGGGATCAAATTTTAGAACTTTACAAAGAACAAAAAACGAAAGAAATCGCAGAAGCAAAAGCAAAAGAGTTGCTTGAAAAAGGATTTCAAGGTACCGATATAGGATTTGTTAGTAGAGATACCGTGAAGGCCGAGGGCGGGTTAAGCGAGGGCGAGTTTAATATATTCGTCAATCGCCTTTTTGAAAAAAGCGGCAAAAAAGGCTATGTTGTACTCGGCGATAAAGCCGTAGTTTACGAGATAGTAGAGCAAAAGCTAACAAACAGCGAAAAAGAGAAAGAGTATAAAGAGATAATAACGCAAAATGTAGGCTTCTTGAAAAATAACGAGCTCATTAGGGATTTAACAGCTATGTTGTCCAAGCGTTACCAAGTAACAAATTATTATACAAAAAAATAAGAAGGCATCTGTTTTGAGTACTAAAATTTTAGGTATTGACGTAGGTTCTGTTCAAATTTGCGCTGTGATAGGCCAGCACGATGAAACAGGACTTAAAATAATCGGAATAGGAACTGCAAAAACTCAGGGTATAAAAAAGGGCGTAATAACAAATATCGAACTCGCATCAAAATCAATAAAAAGCGCTTTAATAGACGCTCAAAGAGTGGCCGGCACAAGATACGAAAAAGTAGTGGTTTCAATCTCGGGAGCCTATACAAAAAGCGTTGACAGTAACGGCGTGGTAAACGTTCCCACGTATGAAATAGGCATAAAAGAGATACAACGCTCAATGTCTGAGTCTGAGCGAAGAGCGCAGATACATAGCGACTACGAAAAACTACACATACTTCCTTATAATTTTAAAGTAGACGATCAAGAGCATATAGAAGATCCTTTAGGTATGAACGGTAGCAGGCTTGAGGTGCAAACGCACATCATAATGGCGCAAAAGTCATCTCTTAGCAATCTAAGAAAAGCGTTAAATTTGGCTGGAGTCGAGCCTGATAATATCGTACTTTCCAGCTACGCTTCGGCTATCGCGACGCTAAATCAAGATGAAAAAGATTTGGGTGTAGCATTTATAGATATGGGCGGTGCAACTTGCAATATGATAATTCACTCCGGAAATTCGATAAGATATAACGAATTTTTAGGCATAGGTTCGTCAAATATAACCAATGATCTATCAGCAGCGCTTCATACGCCTATTTTAAAAGCTGAAGATATAAAATTAAATTACGGAATTTTGCTAAATAATGCCAACGAACTAGTTGAGATCCCGCCTATTAACGAAGATGGCAAGGTGCAGGAAGTATCTCTTGACGTTATTTCAAACGTCATATATGCAAGAGCCGAAGAGACACTAATGATACTTGCAAAAATGCTCGAGGATAGCGGATACAAAAACTCAATAGCCGCAGGCGTAGTTCTTACTGGCGGCATGACTAAGCTTGAAGGCATCAGAGAGCTTGCTATAGCAGTATTTGACAATATGCCGGTGCGAATAGCAAGACCAAAGGAAATGGAAGGGCTATATGAAATTTTAAGAGATCCAGCAAATTCTTGTGCGATCGGACTTTGCATGTACGGTGCAGGCTACTTTACGCCTTATGAAATCGACTCTGAAAAGAAAATGCGATATAAAGACGAGATTGTAGTAAAAAATAAGATTTTAAAAGATATAGTCTACGACAATGGAGTAAAAATCGAAGATAAAAAAAATATCGAAGAAGTCGATAATAAAATCTTTAGAGGAAGCACTCTAGATGATAACTATATAGATGATTTAAGAATCGATGATGACAGAACTTTACAAGACGAACTAAATGAAGATTTAAATAAAAAAGAAAAAAAGCCAAATATTTTTTCTGTGATTTGGAATAAAATAACACAACTATTTTAAAAGGAGATTGGATCAACTATGGGTAACTTTATGGTAGAAGAGAAAAAGCCTTCATACGGCGCAAAGATAAAAGTAGTAGGCGTAGGCGGTGGTGGTGGAAATATGATAAATCATATTATTAGAGAAAAAGGCGATGAAATGGATATCGATCTAATAGTCGCCAATACCGATGTAAAGGCACTTGATAGCTCTTTGGCCTTTACCAAACTACAGCTTGGAGAAAAGATTACAAAAGGTCTTGGTGCTGGTATGAATCCTGACGTAGGAACCAAAGCCGCCCAGGAAAGTTACGAAGAGATCAAATCTACGCTTGAGTACTCAGATATCGTATTTATAGCATCAGGCCTTGGAGGCGGTACCGGTACAGGCGCAGCTCCGGTAGTAGCACAGGCAGCTAAAGAGATCGGCGCTCTAACAATCTCAGTAGTTACTATGCCGTTTGATTTTGAGGGTAAAAAGCGCTACAATCTAGCCCTAAAAGGTCTTAACGAGCTAAAAAAAGAGTCCGACTCTATAGTTGTGATACCAAACCAAAGACTAAAATCCCTTATAGACAAAAAAGCTGGTATAAAAGAAAGTTTTAAAATAGTTGATAACGTTTTAGCTCGAGCCGTCAGCGGTATGTGTACCATAGTTCTTGATTCGGGAAATAGCGATATAAATTCTGACTTTGCCGACGTCAAAAAAGTCATGGAACACCGCGGTATGGCACTACTTGGCATAGGCGAATCAGAAGGTGAAGGCGCAGCCCAGGAAGCAATAAAAAATGCAATACAATCTCCATTGCTAAGCGACATTACCATAAACGGCGCAGTGGGCGTTCTGGTACACTTTAAATATCATCCAGATTCTCCTTTCAGTGATATAGAGGAAGCTATGTGCCTAGTACAAAATGCTGTAGATGATGATGCTGATATTATATTCGGTACAACAAGCGACGAAAATTTTGAGAATAACAAAATTCAAGTTACTATAATAGCCACCGGCTTTAGAGACAAAGAGGAAGAAAGGCCTACACCCGTAGCCTCTACGCCCGACGCTGCATTTAAAAAGTCAAGAAATCCTATTTTAGATGAAAGAATCAGCAGACTAAAGGTTAGTGGCGGATACAATAGCGAAGAAGCAACTAATATGCTAGAAACGCCATCGTATATCAGAAACCAAATGGATTAATGAATAAGGATTGGTCTTCCAATCCTTTAAAATTTAAAGCACAATAATTAGGTGGTAAGTTAAATTTTATATTATTCTAAATCTGGCTAAAAATTAAGTTGCAAGTAATAAATTGATTTTTTAACAAATTATACTATATTTCGTTAGTCACAATATATTCAGGATATTCTTATTTTACAATAAAATTATTCCGCTAAAAATAATTTCAAAAACATAGTTTTTAGATTTTATACTACCCCAAAAACACTATAATATAACGCCAAAAGCAAACCCAAACGAGCGAGTGCGATCTATCACAGATGTCAAACGCGCCCGGCAGCCTCGCTTCGGCATCGCCGCAAGCGAATGAGCACGACGTATCGCGAGCTAACGTAAATTTAAATGAAGCGTGCGATGCGGCAAGCGCCGTTAAATTTAACGCAGACGTGTTCAAGCCAGAAGCGAGCGAAAATCTTAAAGCTGGCGCAGTCGAATATGACTCTAAATCTAACTCAAACAAATCCAACTCCGATAAATCACAAAAAGCACCGAACGATGAAATAAGCTTTGGCGGTGAGAAATTTAGCCTCAAAAGATACTGCGGACAGCGCGTATATCACATAATCTTTCCGCGCGGCTATTTCGGCGCACCCTATGCGGCGCATCTGGCAAAGCTTCATCCGACCTGGCGGTTTGAGGGCGGCGAGGTAAGCTATAAGCTCGGCGGGGTTTTGGACGAGGCGGACGGCGATGCGCAAAATCCGCTATTTCATCTCATCACGCTTGACCCGCTGCCTCGTGACTTGCCCGTGCGATCGCTGCCGCGCCTAATCCTCGCCGCTCACGTTAGAGAGGTAAACGAAGGCGAGATAGTCTTTTACGAGCACGACGCGCAGGGTATGCCACGGCGTATCGGCGAAAGGACGCAAGTCGAATACGTGCAGGACGAGCCGATAAAGGAGTGCAAAGTAACACTTGTGCCCACGCCGGCGCGCTGGGCGGCTCAGGACTGGGGGATGTCAAACAGTAGACAAAACCTCGCACGCATCGGCGGCGAGCCCTCGTGGATACAGGGCGCCTCGGTGCCGACGTGCCCGATATGCGGCGAAAAGATGGAGTTTTTGATGCAGCTTGAT
Organism: uncultured Campylobacter sp.; assembly: GCF_938045625.1. Taxonomy (GTDB): domain Bacteria; phylum Campylobacterota; class Campylobacteria; order Campylobacterales; family Campylobacteraceae; genus Campylobacter_A. The sequence goes on along the minus strand of NZ_CALIAV010000004.1, from coordinate 882 downwards.
AGCGGGCTTCCTAGCGGCGAGCAAGGAGGCGAGGTGATGTTTGGCAGCGGTGGGATTTTATATGTATTTTGGTGCGAGTGGACGCAGGTGAGCGCGTTTTTTATGCAGTGTACGTGAGTAATTTTGCTTTTTATAAATTAACCAATAAATTTGAGCGCATTTGCGTATAACCAAAAATCAGCTAAATATGTTGCTACAAATCCAATCATTTCGTGTTTGTGCAAGATGAGATTTTTAGACAAAGCTAAGTCGGTTAAATTTTACTGATTTTTATGAGAAATCGGATATATAAATTAGAAATTAATAGCAAAAGAGATAAAAAGAGTCGGTAGAGGCTAGCAAATTCCAGACTCATTACTCACCGGCAAGGTTAGAATTACCTTGCCGATCTAATTGCAATTAAATCAAACGTATTCTTTCGTTCGCTTTAAATCGGTGATTAGCAAAGGATTATCCTTGCGCATCACGTTTATCAGTTTCTCTACGCGCCCCGTGGTCGGGTCTTCGCGTAGCCAGTCTAGCTCGCTCTGCGTAATGCCGACCATCTGCAAAAACTCGACTCTACCGTTTGGCGTATCTATACCGCCTAGTACTGGATCTGGCGCGAAGACGACGCCTACTAGTTTAGTATCGGTATTAAGGCGCAGAGGAGAATTGGTCGGTATAAAATGATAAGCCTCGAACCATTTTTTGCTGCTATAGACGTATTTGGCGAAATTTTGCATAAGAGATATCGCCCAAAAAGGCTCATGCGGGACTACTGAGCCATCACTGGACTTTGAGTTTGGATCGTCCGTAAACGGCACGACACGCATACTAAACTCAAATCCCCAGCCGCTAAATTCCTCCTGAGAGCTTTGTGGATCGTAGTAAAGCTTGCTC
>NZ_CALIAV010000003.1 GCF_938045625.1 uncultured Campylobacter sp. | reverse complement strand
ATAAGGCTTAAAATAATGAAACCTGCTAAATCTATTAAAAAGCTCGGAAACAACGCAGAAATTTATCTCTTTTATATTACGAATATCGCAAATTTTTGGCTTATATACCGCACTGCTAAAATATAGCCAATTAATGATTTGCTTAGAAATAGGTTTTATTGGCTCGTGGTATACATATGCTATTTTTTCTTTTTCAAATTTAAAATATGACGGTCTGTCCTTACATCTAAGACACCAGCAAAATATAAAAGGTAGCAAAAATATAAGCAAAAGTAGCCAAACTAAGTAACTTAAATTTTGAATACCAAAAATTTCTATCAATTTAAAATCAGAAGTAAAAAACATATAAAATGAAAAAATACTTATAAAAATAATGGCATTTTTTTCAAAATAGGCGCCGTAGTCGTTTATGATTATCGGATTTTCGTCGTAGTTTATCAAATTTTCTCCAAATTTCGCCTTATGCAGTCAAATTTAAAATGTATAACAAAAGGCAAGCGCGAGCTAAATTTAACTAGGTAAATTTAAAATTGGCTCGCCGTAAAACCAAAGCAAACTTAAGCGGCCGCTTACAAGCCAAAGCCGCTTAAATTTGAGTAAAAAGCAAAATTTGGCGCGCCCCAAATTTAAACCCCGAGTTTAAATTTACCCGAAACAAATCCAATTTCGAGCGGCGCGTCTAGCCAAATTTACCCGTTTTTCCTCGCAAATTCTTTCATAAACTCAGCCAAAGTTCGCACGTTTTCGATACTTACGGCGTTGTAGATAGAGGCTCTGATGCCGCCTACGTGACGGTGTCCTTTTAGACCCAGCATGCCCGCATTTTCGGACTCGGCGATAAAGGCCGCCTCCAGCTCGCGGTTTGCGATGGTAAAGCTAACGTTCATCAGCGAGCGGCTATCTTTTTGCGCGTGACCTTTGTAAAAGCCGCCAGAACCATCGATCGCGCCGTAAAGTAGCGCCGCCTTTTGCTCGTTTATCTCGTTTATCGCCGATAAACCGCCCTGCTCCTGCATCCAGCCCAGCGTCAAATTTAGCAGATATATACCAAATGTCGGAGGCGTGTTGTATAGCGACGAGGCCGACGCGTGCGTGTCGTAGCGAAGCATCGTCGGAGTGCGATCCATGCAGGCTCGCTCCAGCATATCTTTGCGGATGATGACGACGGTTACGCCGCTTGGGCCGGCATTTTTCTGCGCGCCGCCGTATAGCAGCCCCACGTCCGTGAAATCAACCGGTCGCGAGAAAAAATCGCTCGACGCATCGACTACTAGCGGAGCTTTGGAGCGAGGCAACTCGCGGTACTGCGTGCCGTAGATTGTGTTGTTCGTGCAGACATAGCCGTATGCGGCGTCATCACCAAATTTAACCTCAGGGATGCGGTCGTAGGAGGTTTCCTTGCTGCTGGCGACCACTTCGTAGGCTACGCCGACGTTTGCGGCTTCTTTGATCGCCTTGCTCGTCCAGACGCCCGTATCTGCGTACTGTGCGACGCCTTTGGCGGCTAAATTTAGCGGTATCATCGCAAACTGTAAATGCGCGCCGCCTTGCAAAAATAGCACGTCAAATTCCTCGCCGATACCGTATAGCTCGCGCGCCTTAGTCATCGCGCCGTAGTGCACCTCTTCAAAAATCTTGCTTCGGTGGCTGATTTCCATTATCGAAAAGCCCTTGCCCCGATAGTCGGTGAGCTCGTTTTGTGCGCACTCCAGCACACTAAGAGGCAGAGCAGAGGGGCCCGCACTAAAATTTAGCTTTCTATTCATCCAAACTCCTTTCAAATTTGAGCTGATTTTAGCGTGATTTGCGTTAAAAAATCATTTTGCGTCGCAAGGGCGGCGGCAAAAGGACGCAAATTTTACACTTTAAGCTACCTTTTGATACAATTTTTCATATTAAGGAGCGAAATTTGATAGAGATCGAGCGTAAATTTATCCTGCGTGACGCCGCCGTCACAAACGAGCTAAAAGCCCGCGACATCGGCACCGAGCAAAAAGATGTGACGCAAATTTACGTCAAAATCACTCCGCTTGAGGAGATTAGATTTCGCGAGGCTTCGGGCGTTTTTACGATCACGCAAAAATCAGGCGTCGGCCTAGCGCGCGAGGAAAACGAGAGCGAAACGGATGCCAAAAGCTTTAAAAAAGCCCTAAAAAACGCGGTCGCCGCTCCGATAAAAAAGACGAGATTTTTATTTAGGCTTGACGGCATTGCTTGCAACGTCGATATTTTTCACGGCGCTTTAGAGGGGCTTGTTACTTTCGAGGCCGAGTTTAGCGGCGAGCGCGAAGCCGCGGAGTTTAACCCGCCTGAGTTTATCGCCGCGCACATAGTTAGCGAGGTAACGGAGGATGAGCGCTATAAAAATAAAAATTTAGCGCTTTTTGGCTTGCCGCAGGGCGAATTTGACGCTCAAAAGAGCATTGAGATTTTACAAAATAGTCCGCAGCTGGAGCTAAATTTACCAAGCTACATCGGCGCGATGGATGCGATGCGGATGGTGTTTTTTCAGATCTTTACGCTGCTTAGCAAACACCTAAACGAGTACGCAAGCTCTAGCGATGCCGAGGCGCTACATCAGATACGTATAAATTTGCGCAAAACGCGCTCGCTACTTAAAATTTTCACTCCCGTTTTCGACCGAAAAACTGCTTGTTATTTTTTGCTAAATTTTAAAAAACTAGCCGAGCTAACCAACCAAAAGCGCGATATAGACGTGTTTTGCGAGTTTTTAAAAAGCCAAAAAGGCTTTGAAGGGCTAGCTAGCGAGCTAGAAATTTTAAGCAAAGCCCTAGCCAAGAGCGTCCAAGCCGAGCTACAAAGCGACGAAGCAAACGAAATTTTGCGCGACTGGGAGGTATTTTTACGCGAGGGAAGCGACTTTTTTAAAGGCGAGCTAGGAGACGCACTGATAAAAAAACTCGCCGCAAAATCCATACGAGCTCAAATTTTACGCCTTAAAAAATCTCTCTCAAATTTGAGCGAGACAACCGAAAATGCGCAGTTTCACAAGTGCCGCATCGAGATAAAAAGGCTAAGGTACTTAAGCGAGATTTTTGGCGGCGGTTTTGGTTTTGCTGCAGCTAAAAAATGCTTTAAAAAGAGCAAAATTTTACAAGAAACATTTGGCTCGCTACAAGACGCCGACATATGGCTAGGCCTGCTCGCGCACGTAAAAAGCGGCGCCGAACAAAAGCGCATAGACAAACTCCAAGCTAAAATTTACAAAAAAATCTACGAGCTGCGAAGCGAAATTTTAGACTCAAAACCTAAAATTTTAAAAAGCCTCACAAAGCTTTCGCGCGGCTTAAAAATCTACTATATCTAAAGAGAAAAAAATGGAAAAACAAGAAAAAATAGTTCAGATGTTTAATGACATCGCGCCCACCTACGACCTGGCAAACCGCGTGCTGAGCATGGGTGCGGACGTGAGCTGGCGCAAGATCGCGTGCAAAACAGTTTTGTCAAATTTCAAAGACTCAAGCGTAAATATCGTAGACGTCGCATGCGGCACGGGCGATATGATGGGCTTTTGGCAAAAGACGGCGGGCGAATTTAACGTAAAAATCGAAAATCTAATCGGCGTCGATCCCTCAAGCGGCATGCTCGCGGTCGCCAAACAAAAATTTCCCGAGTTTAAATTTATCGAGGCGTTAGCGACGCAAACGACGCTTGATAGCGGCTCGGTGGACGTTCTTAGCATCAGCTACGGCATCAGAAACGTAGTCGAGCGAGAAGCCGCTCTAAGAGAGTTTAACAGGGTGCTAAAAACGGGCGGATACGTCGTAGTGCTAGAATTTACTAAGCGCAAAAAAAGCGGCCTTCTCACTGGCGCTCGCGACTTTTATCTAAGCAAAATTTTGCCTAAAATCGGCGGTTTTATCTCCAAAAATCAGGAAGCCTACGAGTACCTGCCAAGTTCGATCGAGGGCTTTTTAGACGCCAAAAGCTTTGGTGAGGAGCTCGCTGCCACAGGCTTTGAGATGCGTCTTTGCAAGGGCTTTTCGATGGATATTTCTACCCTTTTCATCGCGCAAAAGGCCCGTGAGTGCTAAGCGTCAGCGAGCTAAACGAGCAGGCTAAAACGCTGCTTGAGACGACGTTTTCGTACGTCGAGGTAGAGGGCGAGATCTCGCGGCTCGTTAAACACGGCTCGGGCCACTGGTATTTCACACTAAAAGACGAAAAGGCCGCGATCTCGGCCGTCATTTATAAATTTAACGCCGCTAAGCTCAAATTTGACGTCGCAGACGGCATGAAAGTCGCTCTCTACGGCAAAATTTCGCTCTACTCGCCAAGCGGCAGCTATCAGTTTATCGCGACCCTAATACGCCCAAGCGGCGAAGGCGAGCTCGAGCTTGCGTTTAAACAGCTAAAAGCCAGACTTGAGAGCGAAGGGCTTTTTGATATCTCGCGCAAAAAACCGCTACCAAAATTTCCGCGCAAGATTGCGCTTATTACCTCAAAAACCTCAGCCGCGTTGCAAGACATGCTACGTATAGCGCACGGACGCTGGGCGCTGGCGGAAATCATAATTTTTGATTCGCTAACACAAGGCGAAACCGCGCCAGCCTCACTCATACGCGCGCTAAAAAAAGCCGACGCAAGCGGCACTGACGCGATCGTACTGGCACGCGGAGGCGGCAGCAGAGAGGATCTGTGGTGCTTTAACGACGAAAATCTAGCCCGCGAGATCTATGCAGCGCGCACGCCCGTGATCTCGGCCGTCGGACACGAGATTGACTACGTGATCAGCGACTTTGCGGCGGACTTTCGCGCCCCGACTCCAAGCGCGGCGATGGCTACGCTACTGCCCGATATGGGCGAGCTAATGCAAAGCATAGATAGGCTAAGCGAAGCGGCGGACGCGGCTTTCATGCGCGTTTGGGAGCGTAAATTTAACGCTCTGGCGATGATGAGAGCGAGATTTACGCAAGCTAGCCTCACGCAAAAAATCGCTCGCAAGGAGCAAATTTTACTAAATTTAAGGCATGCTTTAGATGCCGCCGTGCAAACCAAACTGCTCAAATTTGAAAACGCGCTAAAACTCGCTCGCGCCGCATACACGCAGCAAGAGTCCTTTTTCGCACAGATTTCAAATTTCGTCCGAGTGCAAAAAGAAGGCAGAACGGTAAATCTAAGCGAGCTAAAACCGGGCGACCGCATCGCGCTAAGCTCGGTAAATGCAAGCAAAGAGGCGGAAATTTTATAGCCAAATTTGATTCGCAGATGCAGCGATTCAAAATTTTGGGCGGGTTAAAAATTTTTAAGCTAAAAATAGTAAGATAATAATGCAAATCAAAATTTAAAGGAGCGATATGAAAACGAACGTAAAATTTTTACTAGCCGCGTGCGCTGCGATGCTGATAACCGGATGCGCGACGGAGCGATCTCGCGTAGTTGAAACGCCAAAAGTTCAAACCATAAATACCAACTATCAAGGACAAAAGATCGCTGTCTCGATCGGCCGCTTTAGCAACCAGTCCTCATACCAAAACGGCGTATTTTCAGACGGCGAGGACAGACTAGGCAACCAAGCCCAAACCATCCTCATCTCAAATTTACAGCAAAGCGGGCGCTTTTCGGTGCTTGACCGCAGCAACATGCGCGCCATCAAAGAAGAAAGCGCGCTAAACAAAGAGGTGCAAAACATCAAGGGCGCAAGATACGTTATCACGGGCGACGTGACGGAGTTTGGCCGCAAAACTACGGGTGATCACCAGCTTTTCGGAATACTTGGCAAAGGCAAAACCCAAACCGCCTATGCAAAGGTAAATCTTAACGTCGTGGACGTGAAAAACTCCGAGGTGATCTACTCTACTCAAGGTGCCGGCGAGTATGAGCTCTCAAACCGCGAGGTGCTGGGTTTTGGCGGAAGTGCTGGGTATGATTCAACGCTAAACGGCAAGGTGCTAAGCCTAGCCATCATCGAGGCCGTAAACAACCTAACGCGCGGACTTGAAAGCGGCGCTTTTAACGCGAAATAAGGATAAATTTTGCGCTTTAAAACTCTAGCAAATTTCGCGCTCGCCTCCGCCGCCGCCCTGCTACTCTCTGGCTGCGCGGACGACTCGCCTAGACAGCTATACTACTGGGACGGCGCCTACACGAGCTCGGTCTACGAGTACCTGAGCGAAGAGGGCGACGCGGGCGCGCAGATCGCCGCGCTCGAGGAGAGCCTGCAAAAAGCCTATCAAAGAGCTGCCAAAGCCCCGCCGGGACTGCACGCGCATCTAGGCTTACTCTATCTCTCGCAAGGAAACGGGACGAAATTTAAAGCCTACGTCGAAAAAGAGGCCGAGCTCTACCCAGAGTCGCGCGACTACGCGATGTTTTTGCTAAATCAAAACGGCAAAACGGCGGGTGCAGCGGGCAAATCGGCGGCAAATTTAAACACTAAAGACGCGAATTTGGGCGAGCAGACGAAGGAAAAATCGGGCGCGAGCGAGTCAAATTTAAATGACAAAAGCTCAAATTTAAGCGAGCAAACAAGCAAGCAAGATTTGAAAAACAAACAATCAAAGCCTGCCAAAACGAGCAAGACCGCAAAAGGAAGCCAAAATGAAAAATAAAATAAAATCGGCACTTCTTTGCGCACTTGCGGTGCTGTTTCTAGGCGCGTGCACTGGCTCGCAGCCTCAAATTTACGACTACTCGGCGTTTTTGCAGACCAAGCCTCGCTCGATCGTAGTCGTGATGCCGACCAGCGACTCATCCGAGATAAAGGCTTCCGCGGCGGTGCTAGCAAATGCTCTCTATCCGCTTAGCGAGGCGGGGTATTACGTATTTTCGCCCGCGCTCGTAAACGAGACCTTCAAAAACAACGGCATCTATGACGCCGCAGAGATCGCACAAGTCTCCACGTACAAGCTAAAGCAGATATTTGGCGCCGATGCCGCTCTGTATCTAAACGTCGCGGACTACGGCACCTCATATATGCTGATTAGCAGCGTCACGCGCGTGAGCGTAGCGGCGACTCTAGTCGATCTAAACACTGGCGCCGTGCTCTGGCAAAAGAGCGCGACCGCAGCAAACGACTCGGGCGACGGCGGCGGCAACCTCATCGGCATGCTAGTCTCCGCGCTAGTTAAACAGATCGCCGACTCGGTCTCGGACGCGAGCTTTGACCTCTCAGCGCACGCGGACGCGATTTTGTTTAGCACCGATTGCCGAGACTGCCTGCTCTACGGCCCGTATTCGCCGCGCTACGGACAAGATCGGCAGCTAAATCGCGGCAAATAAATTTGAAAAAAGGACGAAAATGAAACTAGCCGAGGCGCTGATACTGCGCGCCGACATACAAAAACGCATCGAGCAGCTAAAATCAAGGCTTGCGGACAACGCGAAGGTGCAAGAGGGCGAGAAACCCAGCGAAGAGCCAAAGGCGCTGCTAGCCGAGCTAGACGCGCTCACAAGCGAGCTTGAGCGGCTAATCGTTCGGATAAATTTAACCAACTGTACCGCAAAGGCAGACGGCAAGAGCCTAACGGAGCTAATCGCCAAACGCGACGTACTCACGCTAAAAGCGGGAGCGCTGCGGGCTTTTGCGCAGGAGGCTGCTCAAAAAGTGGAAATTTATTCGCGCAGTGAGATTAAAATTTTAAGCACGGTCGACGTCGCAGCACTGCAAAAGCAGGTGGATGAGCTAGCAAAGCAGATCAGGCAGCTTGACACGATGCTGCAAGGCGCGAACTGGCAGACCGATCTGATTGAAAGCTAAAAGCGTTAAATTTAAATTTCGGGTAAGTATCGCAAGAGGCGAGCATGAAACCTTCCCTATAACGGAACTCTAGCGCTCGCGGAAACGGGCGCACCCTTTTTACGATTTATTTTCAGTAAATTTATAAGGGTAACGTAAATGCGCAATGTAACTACCTAATGCTGATCTAGCGATACCCAGGGCGGGAACGGGGAAATTTAAAACGAAATTTTGATTTTACGGCGCGGTTTGCGGGATTGCGGCAAAATTTAGCGGCGATTTAGGCGGGCTTGACGCTCAAATTTTGCGTTAAATTTAGACGCTCTCGCCATTTTGCATTTTGAC
>NZ_CALIAV010000002.1 GCF_938045625.1 uncultured Campylobacter sp. | reverse complement strand
AATACAAATATAAATTAAATTTTACCTTTTATATTTTGTATCTTTTAGTAATACCAGTATCTTTAAAGTGCAAATTTAAAAACGCGATGTATAATTTGCTCAAATTTAGCCAAGGATAAAAAATGCCGCGACCTACGAATAAAATAGACTTACTAAGCGCTTCAGAGACAAATTTTAAAAAGCTTTTATCGCTAGTTGAAAGCATGAATGAGGCAGGGCAAGAGGCCAAATTTGACTTCGAGGATAGAGATAAATGCGTCCGAGACGTGCTCGCGCACCTTTACGAGTGTCACTTACTTTTGATAAATTTTATCCAAAAGAACCTAAGCGGTGAGCGGGCTTCGTTTTTGCCGCAGCCGTACAACTGGAAAACCTACCCGCAGATGAATGTGCAAATTTGGCGCAAGCACCAAGCTACGCCGCTTTACGAGGCTAAAACTCTACTAGCGCAAACACACGAAAAAACAATGTAACTTATGGCAAATTTTAGTAATGAGGAGCTTTTTGCGCGCGGATATTTTAACTTCACGGGCAATCTAAACCTCGCCGCCTACGTCACCGGCAGCACCTCATCACACTATGACTGGGCGATAAAAAAGATAAGAAAACACAAAAGAAGTCTAAAAACTAGCTTGTGATTTGCTGCTTTACGGATCAAATTTGACTGCGTCAAATTTATCCAACCAGATCATAAATCGCAAATTTATCCAAAAAGATCAAATTTACGGATTTTATTCACTATCGGCATCAAATTTATGCAGGTTTGGTAGGCCAAATTTACACCCCAGACGCAAAAATCAAATAAAAAGAAGTAGCGGACGCGTCAAATTTGCGTCCGCATTAAAGTAGCTAGTTTAGAAGGTTAAATTTATATCCGACTTGCAGCCAAAGCTCGTTGTTATCAGTCTTTTTGACTGCACCCATAGCATCAAAGTTCTTTCTCTCAAGTGCCGTGTACGTGACGCTCGCGCTTAGCCCCTTGACCCACGGTATATCGTAGCTTGCCTGAGCCGCCCAGCCCTTAACATTCATGTGCGTGTTAGCCGCGGTCGGGCCGGCGTTGCGATGCGGGGCGTCTTGCTTGCCTTTTACTAGATGTAGTTTTGCTTTTAGGCCCTCGGCGCCAACTTCTTTAAAGTCGTACTCAAACAAAAGCTTATGCGTATTCATACCCGCATATCCTGTAAACACGAAAGGTCCGCGGATAGGAAGCAGCGTGTATGAGCCGGGGCCGTTACCTAGACCAAATGCCAAAGCGTCGTTGTCGCCGACGGTCGTATAGGCGTAAGAGGCGCTAAAGCCCACGAAATCATAAATGCCCGCTCTTAGACCGATCATATTTCCGTCGTAGTTTAGATCTTCTAAGCCTCTTGTAGTGCGAGAGCCCTTATACATCGCGTCAAAACCCAGTTTAAAGTCGCCGACGGGTACTTTGTAGTTAGCCTCGGCTAGGTAAAAATTGATGTCGCCCTGCAAAGCGCCGCGCCTAAGATCGGTCACTCTAGCGTATGCGCCGGTTAGTTTTAGATTCGGGATACTTTGATTTACAACTGCGCCGGTAAAGATATTATCAAACTCGTACGCCACAGGCCCCATGCCGCCGACGATTACTCTATCTTTAAAGTGCGGAGCGCGCCCCTCTTTGCCGCCTGTTACGACGGCGCTTCTGCCTTGAAATTTATAATACCAGCCGCCGACCAAGGTGGTGTTTGGGATGTCTTTATTTACGATCGTTAGACCCTCAAACGCCTCTTTAAACGCGCGCGTCGGGTTGCCTGCTACTAGCGGAGTGTTTACGTATTGACGGCCAAATTTTATATCAGTCTGGCCTATGCCGTAGCCTAGATATGCTTCGGACATTACCGCGCCCTGCGTTCTCCACTCTTTGTCATATAGAGTGCCACTTTTTCTCATGCTGTTAAACGGTAAGAAGTTGCCCTGCCCCGTAACGCCGAGCCTAAAGCCGTAAAACGGATCGGTCACGTATCCAAGCTCGAGCTGTATAGACGTCAGCTGCTCGTCGTGTATCGGCGCGCGTTCGTCTTTTTGATCGACGTAGGTGGCTTGGATCTTGCCCGCTAGTTTTCCTTTGGTAAACGCCTCCCCAAAGGTATCGGCTGCGTTTGCGGCGCCTAAAAAGCCAAGCGCCAAAACGGCGGCCAAACTTAGTTTTGCTAGTTTCATAAAAACTCCTTGGTTAAATTTAGCAAATTTACGCCCCGCAAATTTAATGCGGAACATTAATTTTTATATTTAAGGATTATAGCACAGAAAATAATAAAATCCGTGTTAGATTTGTGATATTTGCTAAAAATATCTCCAAATTTAGGCAAATTTAGACGACCGAACGCTCTTTAAGCAATGTATAAAGCTTGATCGTCGAGATAAAAAACGTCACGATCGCAGGACCTAAGATAAGCCCCCAAAAGCCAAACGTCGAGATGCCTGCTATCATCGAGAAAAACAGCAGTAGTTCGTTGATCTTTGTTGGGATTTTTACAAGCTTATCGTTGATAAATTTAATCACGATCGGCTTTAAAAAGGTATCTGCGACGATGGAGATCACGACGATAGTATAGACGGCGATGACGATAGCGGCCACGGTGTTGCCGTTAGCAAACTCGTAAAGGGTGATCGGCCCCCACGCGAGCAAGCCGCCAACGACCGGGACAAGCGAAGTAAAGGCAAAGAGTATGCCCATCAAAAAGCCGTTGTAGCCGTACGAAATCGTGATGATAGCAAAGAGGCAACCCTGCAAAATCGCGTTTAAAACGATAGAATAAAGCACGACACTCATGACGTTAGCCACTTCGCTAAGTATAAACTCACTCTCGCTCTCCTTCATCGGAAGCGCGCTTTTTAGGTACCCAACAAGCTCGCTACCGTAAAGCACCGCAAAAAAGAAAAACACGAGGATAAAAATCATGTCTACGAGAAAATTTACGCTTGATTTTCCGATACCGGCTAAATTTGCGATGAGATTTGCCGAGATAGCCTTGATGTCGATATCTGCGACTATCTCTTTGATTTTTGGTTCTAAAAATTTGATCGGTTCGGGTAGCTGAAATTTGCCGCTTTGAAAATAATCTAGCGTATTTGTTATGTAGCCCGTGTTAAAGCTCGCCGCGTGTTTAGCCAGCTCGATCACGGCGTACAAAAGCGGTGCGATAAATAGCGAAAACAGAGCTAGCGTGGTAAGAGCCGCCGAGAGCGTCTTTTTGCCCTTGGTTAGCTGTAAAAATTTGACGTTGACGTTTGAGGTGGCAACCGCGAGCAAGGCGGCGATAAAGATATTTAGCAAAAATGGCTTAAAAAGATAGCCCACCAGTCCTAGCGCGCACAGCATCAAAAGCCCGAAAAATATGCGGTTGTTTTTCATTTTTATCCTTTAGGGGCTTATTATATCAGATTTTGCGGGGTTTTACAGACGGGTGGGTAGCGGGCGAGGCGACTTTAGCGCGGCTGATAAATTCGGCGCGAAATTTGAGCGGGTTAAATTTCGCGAGCGTTTTTAGTCCGAGCGGATAGCAAAAATATAGTCAAATTTGACGGCCGACTAACCAGACGGCAGCAAATTTAAAAGCTCAAATTTTACTTACCGACGGCTTTAGGCAGATTTAGCAAAAAGCGACTAAAATTTGGCGATTAAATTTTACGAGCGAGCCAAATTTGCCCTACTCCTCAAACAACCCCTTTTGCGTATCCCCGTCAAATTTGAGCTTAAACACCTCGTAGGCTTTGGCGCTTGCGAGCCTGCCTTTAGCGGTGCGCTCGATGTAGCCGTTAGCGAGCAGATAGGGCTCTATCACGTCCTCGACCGTACCCTCGTCCTCGCTTAGAGCCGCTGCGATCGTGCTTAGACCCATCGGACGGCGTTTAGCGGCGAGCAGGATTTCTAGATACTTGATATCCATCTCGTCAAAGCCGATATCATTTACGCCAAGCGCGTCCAGAGCCTCTTTGGCGCGGGGTTGCGAGATGATGGCTTCGTCGTTTACCTCGGCAAAGTCTCGTATGCGTTTTAGCAGTCGTAGCGCGATCCTAGGCGTGGCGCGCGAACGAGCGGCAACCTCGAGAGCGGCGGCTTTTTCGCACTCTTTGCCGAGCTTTACCGAGGCGATCTGCACGATACGAGCCAGTTCCTCGCGAGTGTAAAACTGCAACCTAAAATCCATGCCAAATCTATCTCGCAGAGGTGCCGAGATCATGCCCGCGCGCGTCGTAGCGCCGATGAGCGTAAATTTAGGCAGGTCGATTTTGATCGTTTGTGCCGCAGGTCCCGAGCCTATAATGATATCTAGGCGAAAGTCCTCCATCGCAGGATAGAGCACCTCCTCGATCGCGGGGCTGAGGCGATGTATCTCGTCGATAAACAGCACGTCGCCTTCTTGCAAATTTGTTAGCACCGCCGCCAGATCGCCGCTTTTTTCTATCATCGGAGCAGCCGTCATCTTGATACTCACGCCCATTTCGTTTGCGATGATGTGCGCCAGCGTCGTCTTACCAAGGCCCGGAGGCCCATAGAAAAGCACGTGATCTAGGCACTCGCCGCGCTTTTTAGCAGCTTTTATAAAGACGCCTAAATTTTGCTTGATCTTTTCTTGCCCGATGTAGTCCTCAAAGCGCGTGGGGCGCAGCGATACCTCAAAATCGTTCTCAAAGCTTATTTTTTCTATTTCGACTATTCTATCCATTTTTTTCGGCTCTATTTTTCGTAAATTTGCCGCATTTTACAAAATTTTGGGTAAGTTTTGGCTTTGGGCTCGCTTGAAACTAGGCTTCGATTTAGGCGCCAAATTTGACGCCGTAAATGATTTTAAAATCGTATAAAGTAAAATTTACTTTCAAATAAAAGATAAAATTTATCCGCTAAGTAAAGCGGATAAATCTCAAAAATCGGATTAAATTTGACGGGAAAACGACCGAGTGTAGTCAAAAATCAGCCCGAGCTTAAAACTCCGCTATCCTTGCCTTTAAAAGCTTGCAGTCGCTATCGTTGCCAAATTTACAACCCTCCGCGATGGACTCGAATTTTTCGTAAATTTTGATATTTTTCTTGTAGTTTTCAAATCCTAAAGTCCTGCAGCCGTCGTCATTGCCGAGCTTGCAAGCGCGCGAATAGCCGTCGTAGGCGTCATAAACCGCAAACTCCACACCCTGCGCGTGCTCGTAAACATAACCCAGAGCATAGCAGCCAAGCGCGTTTTTCATGTAGCACGAGGTGTCAAAAGCCTTGTGCGCGCTTGCCAGATCGTGCTCTGCGCCTAGTCCCTCATGCATCATCCTGCCATAGTTATAGCAGCCCGCGCCGTCAAATTTCCTGCACGCTTTGGCATATAAATTTATGGATTTTTTTGAGATCGTTTTGCGATTCGTAGATGAGGCCCAGGTTGTTGCAAGCCGCTTCAGAGCATAGCTCGCAGCCTTTTTTGTAGAGGCGAAATATTTTACTTTCATCTTTGGGACCGAAAATTTCCTTGACGTTTAAAAGCGCCAGATCAAAGCACCCCGTGCCGTTTCCCAGCTCGCACGATTTTTCAAAGAAAAGCTCGGCTTTTTCGTTACTTTTATCAGCCCTCAGCCCGCTAAAATGCATACTACCCAGCGCCGCGTAGCTCATCGCGTCGCCCTCATCGGCGTTTTCGATAGCTTGCCTCGCGGCCTCCTCGCGCTTAGAAAATCGCTTCTCGTTTTGCGTTTGCTCGTTTTGCTCGCCTAGGCTATCGATACCTAGCCCAAAATTCGGATTTGAAGCCATTGGCGAGCCCAAAAGCGTCGCTAAAATCAATAAAATTTTCAAAATTTACTCCTCGTTTTCAATCCAGTCTTGTTTTGATAGCTAAATTTGCCCGTCAAATTTGACGAGGAACTGATAAATGCAAGCGTTCAAATTTAACTCAAACTCTGTTCGTCAAATTTAACGCCTAAGGCTCAAATTTGCCGCCGTTTGCCGGATGATCAAATTTGCCCCGCCGACTAGATTTACTCAAAACAAGCTAAATTTTATACTCAAACTCCTCGCAGGGGAAGGTCTTTTCTCTAACTTCGTGAGCATAGGCTTCTACCGCCGTTCGCACCAAATTTGCGCCGTCAAGATAGCGCTTGACAAATTTAGGCTTAAACTCGTCAAAAAAGCCGAGTATGTCGCTCCACACGAGCACCTGTCCGTCTACGTCGGCACCCGCCCCGATGCCGATGATAGGCATTTTTACGCTTTTTGCGACCTTTGCGGCGACGCTGCTAACCGTGCCCTCTAGCACAGCCGAGAATGCCCCTGCATGCTCCAGAGCCTGCGCTTCTTCGATAAGGCGCGCCTCGTCAGCCTCGCTGCGCCCTTTTATCTTGTAGCCGCCCTCGTTTCGCACGAACTGAGGCATGAGCCCGATGTGAGCCATCACGTTTATACCCTCGCCCACGAGCCTTTTTACGATAGGAGCGGCTTTTAGACCGCCTTCAAATTTGACTGCGTCTGCGCCGGCTTTGATAAATTTAGTCGCGTTTTTTAGCGCTGATTTTTCGTCCTGATAGCTACCAAATGGCATATCAACAACGACAAAAGCATGCTTTGCGCCCTGCAAAACAGCCTTAACGTGATAAAGCGCGTCATTCATTTTTAAGCTAAGGGTGTCTTTTTTGCCGTTAAAGCTCATATTTAGACTGTCGCCCACTAAGATAATGTCGACGTAATCGTCAAAAAGCTGCGCAAAAAGAGCGTCGTAAGCCGTGATCATAACGATAGGCTCAACACCCTTTTTGTTAATTATATCATAAATTGTAACTTTTTTATCATTTTTTAACATAAATTCCTCCTTAAATTTAGGTGTTTTATTTTTAATTTTATCAAAAAAATGTTACAATCACGATAATAGTTTTAAGGAAAATAAATGGGAATACTAAGAAGCCTCGAGATAGACTACTCTTACGACATCGTGGAGGAGTTTTTGTCGCATTACTCCTTGATGTGCGATCTGATGGAACCGCTCATCATAGGGCTCACTAGGCCGGATAGGTATAGTGGCTATATCGGCGAGCTTTTTAGAATTTTTCATAATATTAAGTCTGCTGCAGGCTTTATGAAGCTTGATCCTATACTAAAATTAACTACGCTAGCAGAGGAAATTTGCGGTGAAGCACGAAATTTGCAGGGGCCCGCAAACGATGACTTTGTAGACTGGTTGCTTTTGCTGAGCGATCAGTTTAACAGATACAAAAACGATATAGAAAACGATGCCGAGTTTTTCAGTCCGTTGGACGCCAATATCGTAAAAATCCCTCAAAAACTAGACGTTTGACAAAAAATACAAAAAATAATATAATCCACAACCTTTAAAACGAGGCTAAATTTGGCCTATTCTTACGGGAGCGACTTGGCTTCGACAGGAGCGGAGCGGTCACGGTGGCACGTCGCTTTGAGCAAAGCGTAAAAAGCTCAAATAAATTTAAACGCAAACAACGTTAACTACGCTCCTGCTTACGCTAAAGCTGCGTAAGTTCAGTTGAGCCTCGCCTAGTCTGATACTAGCTAAGATAACGGCGAGTAACCCCAGCTAGCGTAGGTTGGTAGCCTGACGAGCTATTAACCGAAATCTTGTCTTAGTCTAAAATAAGGTTTTGGAAAGTGAGCCCTTTTAGATGAAATTTTCACTTTTGCTAAGCGTGTAGAGGCTGTAATCGGTTTGTTTTTGGACAGGGGTTCGATCCCCCTCGCTTCCACCATTTATCATTTTCACGAGATTTCAAAAGACTTCAAAAAGCCCTAAAATACGAGCTTTAAACCACTTTTAGCATTTCATAAGATTTCATACAATATCATACATTTTCAAGAAAATAAGTGTGTTTTTGAGTGTGCAAGAGTAAAACGCTAAATTTTTACACACTCAAAACAAGATAATCCGACATAATGGGGCTTTGCATAAAATCATAAATGCAAAAAGCTAGATTTTGAGTGTGTTTAAAAACGAACAAATTTAATTTACACACCCAAAAGCACACTTACGCACACACAAAAAGGCGAGAAAATGGCGACGTTTGCGAAAGATAGCCAACTAAAAACCTATACGCTCAAAGACGGCAAAGTTAGAGAGTGGATAAAAGATATTTCTACTCCATATCTCTACGTTTATGCGGTGCAGGGCAAAAAGAGCCTAACCAAGACGTTTATTTTTAGATACGCAGGCGAGAACCGCAAAACTAATCAAATCATCATAGGCAAATATCCAAGTATCACGCTAGCCGAAGCAAGAGCCAAAGCGACCGAGCTAAAACGGCTAAAAGAGAGAGGCGAGGACGTTAAAAAAGCCGTGATAGCTCAAAAGGCGGTTAAATTTGCGGACGTAGCGCGCGAGTGGATAGAAAAAGAGCGGGCTAAAAATACCTCTAAATAATTATCTTATGCCCTATCTAAAAGACGGTGACATTAAAACGCTAGCGCGCAGAGACTACGCGCAGGTCATCGAGCACATACAAGAGACCGAAACCAAAAAAGGCATAAGCCACGACACGAGCAAACGCACGTTTAGGCTACTTCGTAAGATTTTAGACTTAGCCGTTAGTAAAGGCTACATAGACCATAACCCGACGCGCGACATAATCTTTACCGACACCTTTAAAACCTCAAAATGCGAGAACTTTAGAGCGATAACAGACCCCGAGAGGCTAGGCGAGCTTTTAAGGGCGATTGACGGCTTTAGAGGCTCAAACAGCACCAAGCAGGCGTTAATATTCGGCGCGCATACCTTTTTACGCAGCGTGAACGTCAGAGAACTAAAATGGCAATACGTGAGTTTTGATAAAGACCTCATCGTATTTCCAGCGGACGCAATGAAAATGCGAGCTGACTTCGCCGTGCCGTTAAGCAGGCAAACAAAAGAGCTTTTAAGGGCTCAATACGAGATAAGGCGAGGCGATTTCGTATTTCCTAGCGACATAACGAGCCTAAAACCGCTAAGCGAAAACACGCTCAATTATGCGCTTAAAAGGCTAGGCTTCGGCGATGAAACGGTATTTCACGGACTAAGGGCGACCGCCTCGACGCTACTAAACGAAAATATCAAACGACACGGCAAAGACGCGGAAATAATAGAGCTTTGCCTAGACCACAGAGAGCGCAATAAAATAAAATCAATCTACGACAGAAGCCAAAGACTGGACGAGCGCGCCGAGCTTATGCAGTGGTGGAGCGACTATTTAGACGAAGCGAAAGGGGAATATTAAGCCATATTTTAACACCTCACCAAAAAACACCCCCTATCTTTAATTAATGCCCCACAATACATTATCGTGAAACATTACCCCCAACTTTTTTAAGTTTCACAAAAAAAGATGCGCGTAAATGCCCTAAAATAGGGCGTATTAAAAATTTTTATTGTCCTGAAAAAAATTTCATTATTTGCTAATATTTCACTCATATTTATTCAAGTGCGCACACGGATAAATAATATCACTCGTAAGGAGTTTTTATTATGAACCCATTAATCGTAAAGAACAACACGCTAAGCCCGAAAGAAACGGCGCAGTATTTAGGCATTTCGACCGCTACGTTATGGCGTTTTATGAAGCGCGACGATTTCCCGAAGCCAAAACGCTTAACCGAGCGCACCATCCGCTTTTTAAAAAGCGACCTTGACGCGTATCTACAAGATAGGAGCGCGTAATATGAAAGCTTTTGAAAACGAAACCGAAAAAGGGCTTTATTCAGACT
>NZ_CALIAV010000001.1 GCF_938045625.1 uncultured Campylobacter sp. | reverse complement strand
CTCGTAGGTTTTGCTTTTGCTAGTGGCTTGGATAGGCTTAAATTTCTTTTCCCTATTTTGCTTAGCTAAATTTTCGTTGTATTCTTCGAGTTCTTTGCGCATTTGCTCATTCATCTCTTTGCGAGCTTTCATAGTCTTTTCGACGTCTTCCGCATAGAGTTTTTTAAAATCTTCTATACTAATGTCGGCTCTATGCATTAAACTATCTCCAAAGTCACTCATGGCGGCTCCTTCTGGCAAAGAGTCTCTAAATGCGTTTAGTTCCTCTTGCTCCTGCTTAGTTCCAAATCCTAAAATTTTGCCCCAAATCGTCGGTTTACCATCTCTGGAGTTACTCATTAGCATCCACATATAGGTTTGTAGAGTAGAGTCGATGACGTCTTCTTTGCTCTCAGGCTCTTTTTGTCCTATATAGCGTAGCTCTTCGGCCGTATATTTTTTGGATAATATGCCGTCTATCTTATCAATCGTCTTTGTTATCCAGTTTTCGTCGCTTTCGTCTATCTCGATAGCATCTTTTACGATTTCTATGATGGTTTTACTTCTGTATTCTTGCAGCTCTTTTTGGATTTCTTCTTTGCTTTTTGAAGCTTGCATTTGCTCGTTCGCCAAATTCGTTTTAGCGGTTTTATCTACAGGAGTTAAATTTGACTTGAAATTTGCCGTAGAAATGTTTAAATTTGAGCCACTTATCATTTTCAATCCTTTAAAACGAGTTTTAAGCTATATCGGCAAATTTGAGAAAAAATTTAGGGTAAAGATAAGAAAGGCTATCAAATTTAGCCCCGTTTCGAGAGCTAAATTTGATCCAAATTTGACGGACTGCCAAATTTTAACAGATCAATTAGCGGAAGTATTTTAAGATGGATTTAAATGTTGCGACGAAAATTTTGTCCCAAGACTGGCATGTAGTCTATCACAGGGCAAAATTTTCTAGCTCATCTAAAGACGCTTAAAAGATACCACACAAAATTTACTTTTCGCTGGGCTTTTTCGTCGCCAGATCGCATTTAGCGCCTCTAGTTATCATCAAGGACTGATCGTAAAACAAAATAAGCACCACCGAAACGCCCACTCCAAGCGCTAGCGAGACCGTCGTGGTCGTGATCGCGTTATCGAAAAATATGATTAGGTATTCATTTTTCTTAGCGATATCAGGCTCGTTTAAAAATGAAAATAGCGCCAAGATGCCTTTATACGCGTAAACTCCGGGCACCATCGGCAAAAGCGCGGGAAACGCGATGATCTCGGCAGGCACTTTTAGTCGTTTAGCAAAGAGCATACCTAAAATCCCGCTTAAAAATGAGACGATAAGGGTGGCTACGCTGATGTTAAAAAATCCCATCTGCATGATCCAAAAGCGGCTAGCGTGCGCAAACGCGGCAAGCAGCGCGCAAAAGGCGAGAGCTCTTTTTGGTGGCGAGCTAGCATAAGCAAAACCAAGCCCCGCCACCGCAGCAAAAGCGCCGTCTATGAGCGTATCGGTCAAAAGCTCAAACATGTAAAATCTCCGCGCTACTAAGCGAGAGCGTGATATAAACGCCCACCGCTATGCAAAGTATCAAGATGCCCGTGCTCACGGCTCTGCTGATACCCACTAGCGTGTTGTCGTTTATGATATCAAAGACCGAGTTTATGAGAAAAACGCCCGGCATCAAAAAAAGTATCGACGAGCCAATCGCCACGTCGCTAGTGTGCGTAAAGCCGTAAAATACGCCAAGATAGGCGAT